>NZ_JBEXUS010000087.1:0-35542 GCF_040614455.1 Nocardia sp. NPDC005978 | reverse complement strand
GTTCGGCGGGGCGTCGCTGCCCGCCGAACCCGGCCGTTGTGCGTTGCGCGCGGCCGGGAAGACTGTGAGCGGTCACACACGCGCGTCCCGTCACGCCGGGGCCGTCCGTCTCGTCCAAGAGTTGTACCGACCGGAACAGCAGCGAAGGAACGAGCCATGTCACGTCTGAATATGTTCGAAGTCGCTCCCGAGGTCTACAAGGGCTGGCTGGCCGCCGAGGCCGCGATTCGCCGCGGGCCGCTCGACGCCGTGGTCCGCGAACTGGTGAAGATCCGAGTGTCCCAGATCAATCGGTGCCTGTTCTGCATCGAGATGCACACCACCGAGGCGCGCAAGGAGGGTGAGACCGAGCGCCGCATCAACCACCTGCCCGCCTGGCGCGAGTCCGACCTGTTCACCGCACCCGAACGCGCCGCCCTCGAATACGCCGAGGCCGCAACCGAACTCGGGGTGCACGGGGTCGGCGACGAGATCTGGGAACAGGTCGAGAAGAATTTCGACGAGGGGCAGCGCGCGGGCCTGGTGGCGATCACCGCCCAGATCAACATGTGGAACCGCCTGGGCGTCCCGCTGCGCCTGTACGAAGGCTCCTGACCACCGAGAACGATTCCCGCGCAGCCGGGTCCGGGCACGGCCCGGGCCCGGACGCCGGGACCCGTGTCACCGCTGGCGACGAGGTGACAGGTCGCCGCCGGGTCGTCAGCACTACTCGCCGCCGAGCCGTGTCGATCAAACCTCGTGAGGCCGAGGCGGTATCGCCACTCGCGGCCGGAAACATGTCACCGCCCGCGGCCGAAGTCTCACCGTTCGCGGCCGGGGCCTTCCGCCCGCCCCTGGCCAGCGACATCGGCGCGCAACTCGGCCAGCCAGCGATCGGCCGCGGCGGCGGTGCGCAGGCGCACCACGCGCAGGTGCGGGAACTCCGCGATCCGGTCCGCGGTGCGCTGCCTGCGGTAGGCGTGCCGGGACCAGGCCCAGCGGATCGGATGATCGGCGTCGAGCCAGTTCCGGAACGTTTCGCGATTGCCGTTCCACAGCTCCCGGCGGAACAGCGCGCGCCCGAACGAACGGGACACCACCCGGCGCATGACCGTCGGGCGCGGCAGATCCAGCCAGATCAGGGTGTCCGCCCGCGCCCACAGCAGCGCGCCCACCAGGGCGACGTACTGGTCCTCGGTGACCCAGCGATCGTCGCCCGCGAATCCCGCGACATCGCTTTCGAATTCGGGCCGCCGCACCCAGCCGGGACCGTGGTGCAATGCGTCGAGTTCGTGGCGGGGCAGCCCCAGCAGGGCCGATAACTCGGTGGCGAGGGTGGTCTTTCCCGCACCTGAAATACCCGACACCAGAATCCGCCGCACCCGCTCGAGCCTATTACAGGTGCGGCCTTGAGTTTCGCGCGCACAAGCGCATTCGAGGTGGCGATATTCCGCCGCGGGGAATGCGAGATTGCCCGGCGGATCCGAATCGCGCGCATACTCGGACTCCAGACGGGGAATATCGATGAGATGGCGCCGACCGTGCGAATCCGAATGCTGTCCGGCTGCTGGGGCGCCGGGCCGGATCCGACGAGCCCGGCACGGCGGCGGGCGGTGGCCGAGCGCGCCACCGTGCCGGTTCGCGCTCTCTCCATACCCCGATCGCGCGCAATCATGCGTGCCCTCCGGATTCCGGGATCAAGGCCACATTCGGATCAAGCTCCGTGTGGCGATTGGGAGTTTTGGCGCATCCGATACGACAATGGTCGCCGCCATGTCCATATCCAGTACTGATCAATCCTCATCGACAACGCCGGAGCGGCCCGCGGACGCCGCGCCCACGGCGCACGGTACCGGCGGCTATCGACTGGATCTGGACGGACTGCGCGGGGTGGCCATCGCCCTGGTCGTGGTCTTCCACATCTGGTTCGGGCGGGTGTCCGGGGGCGTGGACGTCTTCCTGGTGCTGTCCGGATTCTTCTTCACCGGAATGTTGCTGCGTCGCGGCGACACCGGCGGCATCGGTGTCGTCACGACGCTGCGCCGCACGCTGCGCAGGCTGCTGCCCGCCATGGTCGTGGTGCTCGCGGCGGTGGTGATCGCCACCGTCGTCCTGCTCCCGCACACCCGCTGGTCCGATCTCGGCGCGCAGACGCTGGCCTCGCTGGGCTACTACCAGAACTGGTATCTGGCGATGTCCTGGTCGGACTATCTGGCCGCGGACCCCTCGGTGAGCCCGCTGCAGCACCTGTGGTCGATGTCGGTGCAGGGTCAGTGCTATCTGGCCCTGCTGCTGGCGATCGCGCTGGTGACCTGGTCGTGCCGCCGGATCGGACACGAGGGCCGCATGCGCACGGTGCTGGCCGTGATCTTCGCCGCGGCGGGGATCGCGTCGTTCTGGTACGCCGCCGAAGGGGTTGTGACCCAGCAGGGCTGGAACTACTACGACACCTTCGCCCGCGCGTGGGAGCCGCTCACCGGTGCGCTGCTGGCGATAACCGCACCGTTGCTGCGCCTGCCGCGCGTGGTCCGCGAGATCTTCGCGTGGACCGGTATCGCCGCCATCGTGGCGTGCGGCTGGCTGGTGAACGGCTCGGCGCAGTTCCCCGGTCCCGCGGCGTTGCTGCCGGTGACCGCGACGGTCGCGCTGGTGCTGGCCGGGGCCGGCCTGAACACCGCGACCCAGCCGTGGGTCAACCGGATGCTGGCCACCGCGCCCGCGGTCCGGCTGGGCGCGTTCGCGTACGCGCTCTACCTGTGGCACTGGCCGATTCTCATCTTCTACCTCGGCGAACGGCACGAACGCGAAGCCGGCCCGCTCGGCGGTCTGGCCATCATCGTGGTCTCGCTCGTCCTGGCCTACCTGACCCAGCGCTTCGTGGAGGAGCCGCTGCGGGTGCGCGCCCAGCCGACCATCGGGGCGCGCCCGCGCCTGCTGATCGGCGCGGCCGTCTCCACGATCGGGGTGCTGCTGCTGGCCTCCACCATCACCTGGCAGTGGACCAACGGCGCCAAGGCCCAGGCCGTCGGGCATCTCGATCCCGCCAAATACCCGGGCGCGCTGGCGCTGACCGAACGAGTCCTGGTGCCGCGCGCGCCCATGCGCCCCACCATTCAGGAAGCGCCCGCCGATATCGCCTATCCCACCCGGGACGGCTGTATCGCCGATTTCGACACCCGATCGGTCATCACCTGTTCCTACGGTGATCCGAACGCACAGCGCACCATCGCGGTGGCCGGCAATTCCCATGCCGAACACTGGATTCCGGCACTGCAGGTACTGGCCGAGCGCTATCATTTCCGGCTCACCGTGTATCTGAAGATGGGCTGCCCGCTCACCGTCGCCGAAGAACCCATGTACAAGGGCCAGCGCAATCCGGACTGCCGTGATTGGTCGCACGAGGTCATCGAACGGCTCGGCGAACAACGCCCGGACTGGGTTTTCACCACCGGCACCCGGCCCGCGGACAGCGGCGGCGACGAGACCCCGCAGGATTATCTGGATGTGTGGTCCGCGCTCAATAAACGCGGCCTGCACGTGCTGGCCATGCGCGATACGCCGTGGCTGCGCCGCGACGGAATTCGCTACCGCGCCATCGATTGCCTGGCCTCGGGCGGAAATCGGGTGGACTGCGGCATGAAACGGCCGGACGCCATTTCGCCGGTGAATCCGGCCGCCGCGCCCGCCGAGAAATATCCCGAGGTCTTCACCCTCGATCTCAACGACGCGATCTGCGAGCCCGAGGTCTGCGCGGTGGTGGAGGGCAATGTGCTGGTCTACCACGACGAACACCACCTCACCGCCAGCTACGCCCGTTCCCTGGCCCCCGAACTCGAACGGCAATTGCAGCCCATTCTGGGCTGGTGGTGACCGAACTCCCCTGCCCGGCAACTGATATCGTGCGCAACGGGTAATTCGGGGGTACACCCGGCATCGGCTCGGCGTCCCCGCCGCGGGCGCGTGCGCGCGGCACCGGAGCCGGGCGCGGGCGTCCGGGGGAGGCGTTGCAGTGGGCGGTTTTCCGATCGAGATCGTGCTGGCGCTCATCGGTATCGCGGTGCCGATCATGGCGTTCGTCTGGGAGTTCGTGTTCGTGGGGCGGCGTCGCCTGGGCTACCGGGTGCAGATGGACACCCCGGTCACCGGTGAGATCGAATCGGTGTTCCCGGGCGTGCTGCCGCAATTGCGGCCCGACGGCGGCGCGGCGGCCCCGGATCTGCACGACCTGTCGGTGGTGCTGATGCGCATCGAGAACAACGGCGCGACCACCATCGACATCGCGGATTACGCGGGGCCCGAAGGGGAACGGGTCGGGGTGCACATCAGCTTCCCGCACCGGCGCGTGATCGGCATGGCCGTCACCGAACTCAGCGATCCGGGCATGGGCGATTGCCTGCGCCCGGGAACCGGCATCGGCGCGCGCGAGGACGCGGCACGCCGGGTGGGCATCATCGACCTGCCCAAGGTGCCGATGAATCGCGGCGATCACTACAAGATCCTGGCGATTCTGCAGCGCAGCGCTGGAGCCGGAGACTATCCGCCGCCGACCGTGCAGTCCCGTATCCGGGGCGGCCGGGCCGTGGAATCCCGCAGCAGCACCGGGATTTCGCCGCGTCTGCTGGCGCTGATCGGGTTCCTGGTCGTCGTGATCGCGGTTCAGTTCGCGGTGGACCTGGGCACGGCCGATGCGCCGCCGGCCGCGGACTGCGCGCGCGGCAGTCTCACCGTGGTCGGCTCGTCCGCGTTCGAACCGGCGCTGCGCGACGCGGTCGCGGCCTACCGGAAACGGTGCTCCGGAGCGGATTTTACGCTCGAGTTCGACGGCAGCGAACGCGGGCTGACCCGCCTGGACAAAGAGGGGCGCGACAATTCCGCGCTGCTGGCCATCACCGACGGCCCCAAGGGCGAGGGTTACCCGAAGCTGCTGCCCCGGGCGCTGGCGCTGTCCCAGTTCGCGATGGTCACCCATCCGGGGGTGAATGTGAAAGATCTGTCCGTACAACAGGTCCGGGATCTCTACGCCGGCCGGATCGACAACTGGCGGGTGCTGGGCGGTGCGGATCTGCCGGTCCGGGTGGTGCAGCGCGCACTGGGTTCGGGGACGCGCGAAGCCTTCCGGAGCCGGGTGCTCGGTGGCGAGCAGCCCCCTGCGCCGCCCGCCACCGGCTGCCGTGCGGTCCTGGCCACGAACCCGCCGGGACCCGCGTTCTGCGAGGTCCCGGTCACCCGGGACATGCTCGAGACCGTCGCGGAACTGCCGGGCGCCATCGGCTACAGCGAATACGCCGATGCGGCACAGGCTTCCGGTGTTCGGACGGTGACCCTGGGCGGGCGCGCGCCGACTCGCGAGGACGTGCTGGCGGGCCGCTACCCGTTCTGGGCCGTCGAGTACGCCTACTCCTACGGCGAGGTGCCCGCCGATTCCCCGGCGGCCGCCTTCCTGCGCTTTCTCACCGACGGCGTCGGCAAGGACGTACTGCGCGCGCACGGCAATACGCCCTGTTCCGAGTTACCCGATCCCACGGGATGTACGCCCGGACGGTGAACGTCCGCGCGCCACGGCCGGCCTCGCTCGCGAGGCAACCGTGGCGCGCGTCCCGGCCGGCGCCGGAATCGTTCAGCTCCGGAACGGGTACCTACCGTCGAGGTCGAGGTTGAGCTCGACCACATTGACCCGCGGCTCGCCCAGGAAGCCCAGGGTGCGGCCCGCGGTGTGCTCATCGACGAGGGCGCGCACCTGCTCGGCCGAGACCCCGCGAACCCGTGCCACGCGGTCGATCTGGATGGCCGCGTACTCCGGAGAGATGTGCGGATCCAGGCCGCTGCCACCGGCGGTGACGGCGTCCGGCGGCACGGCCGAGCGATCGGGCGCGTCACCCCGAATCGGGACGATGCGGCCGACGGAGTAATCCGCGCCGTCGGCGGCACATTCGACCTTCACGCCCTTGTATTCCGCCACGAACGGGACGGTGGTCACCGAGCAGAACTCGTTGACGCTCACCACCTTCGTGGGGTGTTCGACCTCGCCGTCGGCCTCGCGCGGGCCGATGACCGAGAGCACCGCCCCGACGCCGCCGGGAGTGCAGAACGGCCGATTCCCGTCCACGCCTTCGAGTTCGGCGACCGCCTTGCTCCGCGCGCAGACCGTGGTCAGCAGTCCGGTGGAATCGGGCGCGCTGTCCACGATGCTCTCCGGACCGGCGTTGCTCGCGGCGGTGGAGAGCGAGTCGTACCCGTCTCCGGCCATGGACGGCCGGCTCTGGAAGTACCGGGTGAGCGCATTGCCGTCGGCGTCGGTGAACCGCTGGCCGATGAGGCTCGAGCCGACGGTCCTCCCCTCCCGCTCGATGAGCGAGCCGTCCGCGTTGTTCTTCAGTCCGGGCAGCTGCGCGACCGCGAAAACCGCCAGCGGATAGACGATTCCGGTGATCGCCGTGAGCACGAGCAGTGCGCGCAGCGCGGCGACGTGCTGCCGGATCCAGGTTGACATACGCATATCAGGACATCCCGGGGAGGAATTGGACGAGGAGGTCGATCAGCTTGATGCCGATGAACGGGGCGATGATGCCGCCCACCCCGTACACGGCGAGGTTGCGGCTCAACAGTTTCGAGGCCGCGGCGGGCCGGTAGGCCACCCCGCGCAGCGCCAGCGGGATCAACAGCACGATGACGATCGCGTTGAAGATGACCGCGGACAGGATCGCGGACTGCGGGCTCGACAGCCGCATGACATTGAGCAGGTCCAGGCCCGGGAACAGCGGCACGAACAGCGCGGGAATGATCGCGAAGTACTTGGCGATGTCATTGGCGATCGAGAAGGTCGTCAGTGCCCCGCGCGTGATGAGCAGCTGTTTGCCGATCTCGACGATCTCGATGAGCTTGGTCGGATCCGAGTCCAGATCGACCATGTTGCCCGCCTCTTTGGCGGCCGAGGTCCCGGTGTTCATGGCCACGCCGACGTCCGCCTGGGCGAGCGCGGGCGCGTCGTTGGTGCCGTCGCCGGTCATGGCGACCAGGCGGCCGCCGGCCTGCTCCTGCTTGATCAGCGCCAGCTTGTCCTCCGGCGTGGCTTCGGCGAGGAAGTCGTCCACGCCCGCCTCGTCGGCGATCGCCTTGGCGGTCAGGGGATTGTCGCCGGTGATCATGACGGTGCGGATGCCCATCCGCCGCATCTCGTCGAACCGCTCGCGCATGCCCTGCTTGACCACATCCTTGAGGTGGATGACGCCCAGCAGTCTGGCGGTACCGTCCTTGACCTCCGCGACCACCAGCGGCGTACCACCCGAGGCCGAGATGCCGTCGACGGCCTGCCCGAGTTCGGCCGGAATCGAACCGTCGTGCAGGCGCATCCACTCGGTCACCGCGGCGGCCGCACCCTTGCGCAGCTGGTGCTTGTCCGCCAGGTCCACGCCCGACATACGGGTCTGGGCGGTGAATTCCACCCAGGTGGCTCCGGTCAGCTCACCGGGGGTGCGCTCGCGCTTGTTGTACGCGGTCTTGGCGTACACCACGATGGAGCGGCCCTCGGGCGTCTCGTCGGCGAGGCTGGAAAGCTGTGCCGCGTCGGCTATCTCGTCCTCGCTCACACCCGGCATGGCCACGAAGGCGGACGCCTGGCGGTTGCCCAGGGTGATGGTGCCGGTCTTGTCCAGCAGCAGGGTGTTCACATCGCCCGCGGCCTCGACCGCGCGGCCGGACATGGCGAGCACATTGCGCTGCACCAGCCGGTCCATCCCGGCGATGCCGATGGCCGAGAGCAGCGCGCCGATGGTGGTCGGGATCAGGCACACCAGCAGCGAGACCATCACGATGCCGCTGATGCCGTTACCGTCGATGGCGATGCTGTCCGGCACGCCGGGCAGGCTGGTCTTGGAGTAGATGGCCAGCGGCTGCAGGGTGACCACGGCGAACACGAAGATGATGGTGAGCGCGGCGAGCAGGATGTTCAGCGCGATCTCGTTCGGCGTCTTCTGCCGGCTCGCGCCCTCCACGAGCGCGATCATCTTGTCGATGAAACTCCTGCCCGGTTCCTGGGTGATCTTGACGACCACCCGGTCGGACAGCACGGTGGTGCCGCCGGTGACCGCGGAACGGTCGCCGCCGGACTCCCGGATCACCGGCGCGGATTCGCCGGTGATGGCCGATTCGTCCACCGAGGCAATGCCTTCCACCACGTCGCCGTCGCCCGGGATGACCTGACCGGCTTCCACGACCACGACGTCACCGCGCTGCAGATCGACAGCGGCCACCCGCTCCTCGACCACCCGCGCGCCCGGCGACCAGTTCGCCAGCCGGCGCGCGACGGTGTCGGTCTTGGCCTTGCGCAGGGTGTCGGCCTGCGCCTTGCCCCGGCCCTCGGCGACGGCCTCGGCGAGGTTGGCGAAAAGCACCGTCGCCCAGAGCCATACGACGATGGCCCAGCCGAAGAACGATGGATCGGCGATGGCCAGCACCGTGGAGTACGCCGCGCCGATCTCGACGATCAGCATGACGGGATTGCGCCACAGGGTGCGCGGATCCAGTTTGCGGAAGGCGTCCGGCAACGACTTCAGCAGCAGTTGCGGATCGAACAGTCCGCTGGAGACCCGTCCCTGGGGCGGTTCGGCCGCGGCCGTCGTTCCCGGTTCGATAGTGGGAGCAGACATGTCAGTGGATTCCTTCGGCGAGCGGCCCGAGCGCGAGCGCGGGCAGGAAGGTCAGGGCGACCAGGATGAGGGTCACGCCGACGACCATGCCCACGAACTGCGGCCGATGGGTCGGGAGCGTGCCGATCGATTCGGGGGTCGTGCCCTGCTGTGCCAGCGAACCGGCCAGTGCGAGAACGAAGATGATGGGCAGGAAGCGGCCGAACACCATGGCCAGTCCGAGCGCGGTGTTGTACCACTCGGTATTGCCCGACAGCCCGGCGAAGGCCGAACCGTTGTTGTTGGCGGCGGAGGTGAAGGCGTAGAGCACTTCCGAGAGCCCGTGCGGTCCGGAGTTGGCCATACTCGCCCGTTGCCCCGGCATGGCCATGGCGACGGCGGTGCCGACCAGCACGAGGAGCGGGCTGATCAGGAAGTAGCTCGCGGCCAGTTTGATCTCGCGCGGGGTGATCTTCTTGCCCAGATACTCCGGGGTGCGGCCGACCATGAGCCCGGCGACGAAGACCGTGATGATCGCCAGGATCAGCATGCCGTACAAACCCGAGCCGGTGCCGCCCGGCGCGACCTCGCCGAGCTGCATGTTGAACATGGTCATCATGCCGCCGAGGCTGGTGTACGAATCGTGGAACGAGTCCACCGCGCCGGTGGAGGTCAGCGTCGTCGCCGCGGCGAAGGTCGCCGAATTCGATACGCCGAAGCGGGTTTCCACGCCCTCGAGCGAGGACCCGATGGCCGTGGGCACGGTGCCGTGGTGCTGCAGCTGGAACAGGTTGGTCAGGAACGTGCTGCCCAGGGCGATGGCGCCCATGACGGCCACGATCGCGAAACCCTGCTTCTTGCTGCCGACCATGCGACCGAAGGTGCGCGGCAGCGAGAAGGAGATCACCAGCAGCAGGAAGATCTCCAGCCAGTTGGTCCAGGCGTTCGGATTCTCGAACGGATGCGCGGAGTTCGCGTTGTAGAACCCGCCGCCGTTGGTGCCGAGCTCCTTGATGACCTCCTGGCTCGCGACCGGTCCGCCCGGAATGGTCTGCGACCCACCGGCGACGGTCGATGCCACCTCGTCGTGCAACTGGAAGTTCTGGATGGCGCCGCCGGCGACCAGCACGATCGCGAACACGAAGGCGAGCGGCAGCAGAATCCGGATGGTTCCCCTCACAAGATCCACCCAGAAGTTGCCGAGATCGCCGGTGTGCCTGCGCGCGAAGCCGCGCACGAGCGCCATGGCGACGGCGATGCCGACCGCGGAGGAGACGAAGTTCTGCACCGCGAGTCCGGCCATCTGCACCAGGTGACCCTGGGTCGATTCGCCGGAGTAGTTCTGCCAGTTGGTGTTGGTGACGAAGCTGACCGCGGTGTTCCAGGCCAGGGCCGGGGTCATCTCGGTCGCGGGGTCGTTCAGATGCAGTGGCAGTTTGCCCTGGAGCAACTGGAAGAAGAACAGGAACAGGATGCTCACCGCGGAGAAGGCGAGCACACTGCGCGCGTAGACGGCCCAGGTCTGCTCGACCCCGGGCTGCACGCCGATGGCGCGGTAGATGCCGCGCTCGGCGCGCGAGTGCTTGGTGCCGCTGTACACCCGGAACATGTAGTCGCCCAGCGGCACATGTACGAGAGCCAGCGCTATGACCAGAGACGCCGCGAAGACGATCCCCGCTGTAGTCGTGCTCACTCAGAACCTCTCCGGAAACAACAGCGCCGCGATCAGGAAGACGGCGATGCCGACGGCCAGAACGAGACCGATAATGTTCTGGGTCACAGCCGTTCCACCCCGCGCTGGATCAGGCCGAGCAGGGCGAAAATCGCCACCGTCAGCACCGTGAACACCACGACGGACATGATCGAAACCTCTCTCTAGATGACGCACCACGAGATGCGACGCAGCGAGTCAAGCGCCCCGCGACCGGGCGGATGAGGTTCCTTACGACTTCTTTGCGGCGTGCGCGGACGCCTTGACGCTCCGTTTACAGGTTTGCCCGGAGTGTCGGAGGGAACTGTCGACATCCGGCGTGAAACCGTAAGGAAGCCGTCAGGACCAGGCTCGCGCGATCCGGTGCGAGCCGTGACGAAGGGACCGCGATGTTCGAACGCGCTGTGCAGAAATCCATGGAATTGGCGGTCCGCGGCGGCACCGGCATCCAGGTTCCGCTGGCGGCCAGGTATGTCGGCAGGCTGCGGCGCAAGCATCCGAGCCGCTCCCCCGAGGAGATCGAGCAGGGCCTGCGGTGGCGCTACCTCGCGCTGGTCACCACCAGCGGCACCCTGGCGGGGCTCAGCGCCGCCGTCCCCGGGGTGGGCACGCTGGTCGGGCTGGCGGTCAGCGGCGTGGAGTCGGTGTTCTTCCTGGAGGCTTCCGCGCTCTACGCCGCCTCGGTGGGCGCGGTGCACGGCATGGACAAGTTGCAGCCCAAGCAGCGCCGCACGCTCGTGGTCGGTGTCGTCCTGGGCGAGGGCGGCGCGGAGATGCTCGGCAAGAGCGCGAGCCAATCCGCCCGCGACTGGGCCTCGACCGTGGCCGACAAGCTCCCGATCGTGCGCAACATCGACAACGCGATGGCGCGCCGGTTCATCGCGGGCTTCATCGTCAAACGCGGCGTGCTCATGTTCGGCAAGGTGCTGCCCGCCGGCATCGGCGCGGTGATCGGCGGCGTCGGCAACCACGCCCTGGGCCGGGCCGTTATCGCCAACTCGCGCAGGACATTCGGTCCCGCCCCGGCGAACTGGACCGAAGCCACCCTGCTCGCCCCGGCCGGGGAGATTCCGTCAACATCGGGGGCGCGGGCGTAAAGAAATCGTCAGGACCGCCGTCCGCGTGCCGGACGCCGGTAAACAGGGAGAGCCCGGGCCGAATCCGGACATCGGCTCGGTCCGGGCCGAACTGAACACTCGCGAGGAGAGACTGTGCCGGACATCGCTTACGCCATGCTGGTGATCTTCGGTTTTCTGACCGCCGCACTGATCCTGCGCGCCCTGGCCACCGCCGGGCAGCGCCCGGCACGCGTGCGCGCGGGCCGCCCGGAGCTATCCGCGCACCGCGCCGTGCTCGACAAGTGAAGCGCGGCCAACTTCGCATCTATCTCGGCGCGGCGCCCGGCGTGGGCAAGACCTTCGCCATGCTCTCCGAAGCGCACCGGCGGCTGGAGCGGGGCCGCGATGTGGTGGCCGCGGTCGTGGAGACGCACGGCCGCTCGAAGACCGCGGAACTGCTCGACGGCATCGAACGCGTGCCGCCGCGGCTGATCGACTACCGCGGCGCCGCCATGCCGGAATTGGATGTGCCCGCGGTGTTGCGGCGCGCCCCGGCGGTCGTGCTGGTCGACGAACTCGCGCACACCAACGTGCCCGGCAGCAAGAACGAGAAGCGCTGGCAGGACGTCGAAGAACTGCTCGAGGCGGGCATCGACGTCGTGTCCACGGTCAACGTGCAGCACCTCGAGAGCCTCAACGACGTCGTCGAGCAGATCACCGGCGTGGTACAGCGCGAGACGGTGCCCGACCGGGTGGTGCGCGGCGCCGATCAGGTCGAGCTGGTCGACATCACCCCGGAAGCGCTGCGGCGCAGGCTTTCCCACGGCAACGTCTACGCCGCGACCAAAGTCGATGCCGCACTGCGCAATTACTTCCGTCCCGGCAACCTGACCGCGCTGCGTGAGCTGGCGCTGCTGTGGCTGGCCGATCAGGTGGACGCGGCGCTGGCCAAATACCGTGCGGACCACCGGATCACCGATACCTGGGAGGCCCGCGAACGCCTGGTGGTCGCGGTGACCGGCGGCCCGGAATCGGAGACCCTGGTCCGGCGCGCCAGCCGCATCGCGGCCAAATCCAGCGCGGAACTCGTTGTCGTGCACGTGGTCCGGGGCGACGGCCTGGCCGGGGTCTCCCCGCAGCGGCTGACCCGGCTACGGGACCTGGCGACCGGCCTGGACACCGCCCTGCACACCGTCACCGGGGACGACGTGCCCGGCGCGCTGCTGGACTTCGCCCGGCAGATCAACGCCACCCAGCTGGTACTGGGCACCTCGCGGCGCTCGCGCTGGGCCCGCGCACTCGACGAGGGCATCGGCGCCCGGGTGGTGCAGCGGTCCGGAAAGATCGACGTGCACATGGTCACCCACGAGGAGGCCTCGCGCGGGTTCCGGCTGCGCCCGCCCACCCGCCGCGAAGGCGCCCTCAGCGCCTGGATCGCCGCGATCGGCGTGCCGTGGATCATCTGCGGTCTCACCGCGCTGTGGCTCGACCGCTGGCTGGCCCTGGGCGGGGAGAGCGCGGTGTTCTTCATCGGCGTCGTGGCGGTGGCGCTGTTCGGCGGCATCGCCCCGGCGGTGCTGTCGGCGCTGCTGTCCGGACTGCTGCTGAACTGGTTCTTCACCACGCCGCGGCACAGTCTCACCGTCGCCGAGCTGGACAACTTCCTGACGATCGTGGTGCTGCTGGTGGTGGCGGTCGCGGTCTCGGCGCTGGTCGATGTGGCGGCCAAACGAAGTCGCGAGGCGCGCAAGGCTTCCCGGCAGGCCGAACTGCTGACCCTGTTCGCGGGCTCGGTGCTGCGCGGGGCGGATCTGCCCGCGCTGCTCGAGCGGGTGCGCGAAACCTTCCGGCAAGACGCCGTCAGTTTGATCGAGGACGCGGGTGGCGAGTTCGAGGCCGAGGCCCGCGAGCCGGGCGCGAACGCGCCCGGCGGCCTCGAACCGTGGATCGTGGCGTCGGTGGGCGAGAATCCGCCGCGCGTCGCGACCGCCGGCGAGACCCTGGTGGAGGCCGGCGACGACACGCACAGCCTGCTGCTGCGCGGCCGCCCGGTGACCGCGGGCGATCGGCTCGTGCTCGGCGCGGTCGCCGATCAGGCCGCGGGCCTGGTGCAGCGCCAGCGGTTGCAGGCCGAAGCCGGTGCGGCCCAGGCGGTCCTGGAGGCGGACAAGCTGCGGCGCGCGCTGCTCTCGGCCGTCAGCCACGACCTGCGCACCCCCTTGGCCGCGGCCAAGGCGTCGGTGTCGAGCCTGCGCAGTCACGACGTGGAATTCTCCCCCGAGGACACCGCCGAACTCCTCGAGACCATCGAGGAATCGGTGGATCAGCTCACCACGCTGGTGGGCAATCTGCTCGACTCCTCGCGCCTGGCCGCCGGGGTCGTCCGGCCGCGACTGCGCCGTGTCTACCTGGACGAGGCCGTGCATCACGCGCTGATGAGCATGGGCACCCGGGGCATGCGCCGCACATCGATGAATCGCGTCGAGGTGGCGGTGGATTCGGTCTGCGTGCGCGCCGACGCCGGACTGCTCGAGCGAGTGCTGGCCAATCTCATCGACAACGCGGTGCGCTACTCCCCCGGGGCCGCACCGGTCCGCGTTGTCGCCGAGCACACCGGCGGCCGGGTCGCGATCACCGTGTCCGACAGCGGGCCCGGCGTGCCCAGCGGGCTGGAGGATCAGCTCTTCGAGCCGTTCCAGCGCCTCGGCGACCGCGACAATTCCACCGGCGTCGGACTGGGACTGTCGGTGGTGCGCGGTTTCGTGGACGCCATGGGCGGGACCGTGCACGCCGAACCCACCCCCGGCGGCGGCCTGACGATGGTCGTCGAACTGGCCGCCTGCGACGAACAGGAGAACGAGTGACGAACGCGGCGCCCGCGCCGACCAAGGTTCTGGTGGTCGACGACGAACCACAGATCCTGCGCGCCCTGCGCATCAACCTGTCGGTCCGCGGCTACGAGGTGACCACCGCCGCCACCGGAGCCGCGGCCCTGCGGGCGGCCGCGGAGAAGCATCCGGACGTGGTGATCCTGGATCTGGGCCTGCCGGACATGGACGGCATCGAGGTGCTGGCCGGACTGCGCGGCTGGACCAGCACGCCGGTGATCGTGCTCTCGGCCCGCACCGACTCCTCCGACAAGGTCGAGGCCCTGGACGCGGGCGCGGACGACTACGTCACCAAGCCCTTCGGCATGGACGAGTTGCTGGCGCGGTTGCGCGCCGCGGTCCGGCGCTCGGCCACCGGGACCGACGCGGTCGAGCCCATCGTCGAAACCGCCTCCTTCACGGTCGATCTCGCGGCCAAGAAGGTCACCAAGGCCGGACGCGACGTGCACCTGACCCCCACCGAATGGGGCATGCTGGAGATGCTGGTGCGCAATCGCGGCAAGCTGGTGGGCCGCAAGGAGATCCTGCGCGAGGTCTGGGGTCCCTCCTATGCCACCGAAACCCACTACCTGCGCGTGTATCTCGCACAGCTGCGGCGCAAGCTCGAGGACGACCCCGCACAGCCCAAACACCTGCTGACCGAGGCGGGCATGGGCTACCGATTCCAGCCCTGAGGCCGAATGCGCTGCTGCGCCAACGCTTGTGCGCTACAACTGACGCATGGCTGGAGCGCGCAAGATAGACCGCGGAGACACCGACGCCGCCTGCCCGGTGCACCGGGATGCCGCGGGCACCTGGCAGATTCGCGGCTACGCCGACGGCCGGGCGCTGCTGCGCAGCACCGAGACCGTGCAGGCCGGGCTCGGGGTGGAGACGGTGGAGAAGCTGCCCGCCCGGCTGCGCCGCCCCGTGCTGTACCGCGATGGTGAGGAGCATCGCGAGCACCGCCGGCAGACAGCCCGGTACTTCACACCCAAACGGGTGGACGAGCACTATCGCGAGCTGATGCACGAGATCGCCGGTCGGGAGATCGCGCTGCTGCGCGCGCAGGGCCGGGCCAATCTGTCGCAGATGAGTTTTCGCCTGGCGGTGGACGTGACCAAGGCCGTCGTCGGGCTCACCGACAGCAAGCCCGGCACCGACCGGCGGCTCGAGGTGTTCTTCCCGGAGAAGTTCAGCGAGCCCGGATTCACCAGCATCGCCGGGCTGCTGGGCTACGTGCGGCAGATGCGGGCCTGGGGCGCGATCTATTTCGACGACGTGCGCCCGGCGGTGCGCGTGCGGCGCAAGGCCCGCCGTGACGACCTCATCTCGCATCTGATCGACGAGGGCTGCGCCGACGGCGAAATCCTGGGCGAATGCCTGACTTTCGCCGCGGCGGGCATGGTCACCACGCGCGAGTTCATCAATCTCGCGGCGTGGCACCTGTTCACCGACGACGCGTTGCGCACCCGCTTCCGGGCCGGGAGCGAGGCCGAGCGCCTGGCGCTGCTGCAGGAACTGCTGCGCCTGGAACCGGTCATCAGCGATCTGAAGCGGCGCACCGTATCCGAGGTGGTGCTGCCCAGCGGGGCCACGATTCCGGCGGGTGAGCTGGTCGACGTCGCGGTCAGCGTGGCCAACGTGGATCCCGGCGTCGTCGGGGACCAGCCCCTGGACGTATGCCCCGGGCGCGCGCTGTCCGGCGGCGCGGGGGCCGCGGTGCTGTCCTTCGGCGACGGGCCGCACAAATGCCCGGGGGCGCACATCGCGCTGCAGGAGTCGGAGATCTTCCTGGGCAAGCTGTTCGCGCTCGACGGCCTCCGGATGGAGAATCCGCCGCGCGTGACGATGAAGCCGGAGATCTCGGGGTACGAACTGCGGGATCTGATCGTCGCGGTGTAGTCGCGCGCGATGGCGGGCGTACCGGCCGCACACACGGCACCCGCGGGCGATAGGCGCGGACCCGGCCGGCGCTCGTGCGGTCGGCCCGGCGGGTCCGGGTTCGCCTCCGTAAACCTCAGCGCGACAAGCGAATCGGCAGTGACTTGAGGCCGTTGTTCAGGTTGGATCGGATGCGGCGGCTCGCGCCGGTCTGCTCGATCACCGGGAACCGGGCGAGCAGTTCCTCGAAGAACACCCGGCCCTCCATGCGGGCCAGGTGCACCCCGAGGCAGAAGTGCTGGGCGAGCCCGAAGGACAGGTGCGGGTTGGGGTTTCGGCGGATGTCGAAGCGCTGCGGCTCGGCGAAGACCGCCTCGTCGCGGTTGGCCGAGGTGTAGCACATGGCGACCTTGTCGCCGGAACGGATGGGGACCCCGTTGATTTCGGTGTCGGCCGTGGCGGTGCGCCGGAAGTAGTGCAGCGGGTTGGCGTACCGCAGGATCTCCTCCACCGCACCGGGAATCAGCGCGGGATCCGCGCGCAGGGCGGCCAGTTGATCCGGATGGTCCAGCAGCAGCTGCAATCCGGAGGACAGCATGGTCTTGGTGGTGTCGTTGCCGGCGATCACCAGCTGGGTGAAGAAGCTGCCGAACTCCAGCTCCGACATGGTCTTTCCGCCGAACTCGCCGTCCAGGATCAGCGAGGTGAGATCTGCCTCGGGCGCCCCGGCGCGGCGGGCCATCGCGAACTGGATCGCGTAGACGGCCATCTTGGTCAGGTCGGCGGTGGTGTCGAAATCGCCGATCAGTTCCGGATCCTGCTGGCTGGTGGACTGTTCGGCCCACTGCCGGATATCGGGCCAATCTGCCTCGGGGATGCCGAACAGGCCGCCCACCACCTGGCTCGGCAGCACCCCCGCCACGTCGTGCACGAATTCCACGTCGCCCTCGACGCCGTCGAGCAGCTGCCGGGTCAGGGCGCGGACGCGATCCTCCAGTTCACCGATGACCCGCGACTTGAAATGCTCGGCAAGGGGTTTGCGGTAGTCGGTGTGCCGGGGCGGGTCCATCATGAGCAGCATGTTGCGGGTGGTCTCGAGCCGCTCGGGCGGCTGGTTCTCCAGCACCACCCCACCGATCTCGGCCGAGAAGAGCCCGGGATTGCGCGCCACGTGCGAGACCCCGGCGTGGGTCAGAACGGCCCAGTAACCGGGCTCGCCGGGCATGTCCTGCCGGTACACCGGCTCGGTGCGCCGCAGCTCGGCGAAGATCTCGTGAATCGGCCCGTCCACGTACAGCTGCGGGTCGTAGATGTCCTTGACCGTGCTCACGGCCCACCTCGGTATTCGCTTGCGGGTGTTCGTCTTTCCCTTCGGACGGTAACCACGGGGGCGAACCGGACGGCCGGGTTCGGGTCCCCGATCCCAGTCAGTGGACATCGGTGGCGGCCGCATCGGGTTCGGGCCGTACCCCGGAGCGCGCGCCGGTCCCGCGATGCACAACCATGGGAGCCATGTCTGTCGCCGCAATCGTCTTCGACATGGATGGCGTGCTCATCGATACCGAGCCCATCTGGGAAGAAGTCCGCACCGCCTACATCGAGGAGCTCGGCGGGCGCATGCTGCCCGACACCCAGGAGCGGTTCATGGGTATGAGCACCGCCGAATGGTCCGAATACATCAGTAGGGATCTGATCGACGGCAGCCGCACGCCCGAACAGGTCGCCACCGACGTCATCGACCGCATGAGCGCCCGCTACGCCGAGCACCTGCCGCTCATGCCCGACGCCGCCGAGACCGTGCGCCGCTTCGCCGCCCGCTACACCCTGGGCCTGGCCAGCTCCTCCCCGCGCCGCCTGATCGACGTGGTCCTGGCCCACATGGGCGTCACCGACCTGTTCCACACGACCGTCTCCACGGAGGAGGTCGAGCGCGGCAAGCCCGCCCCCGACGGCTACCTGGCCGCGGCCGCCGGACTGGGCGTCGACCCGCACGACTGCGTTGCCATCGAGGATTCCTCCAACGGTCTGCGCTCGGCCGCCGCCGCGGGCATGACGGTGATCGCCGTCCCCCACCCCCGCTATCCCCCGGCCCCCGACGCCCTCGCCCTGGCCGCCCACGTGGTGACCGACGGCCTGCCTTCACTGACCCCAGAACTGATCGACTCCCTTCCCCGCCGCACCGCGTAGCCTCCGGGTTGTCCGGACCATCCGAGCCGAGCCCGGACGGGCAACCGCTGCTCGTACCCCTCGGGGGAACGCGCCGCGCCCTCTTGCCACGCGGCTCGGCCGGCGGAATTCGGGGGCCGGCTCCCGCGTTCCGCATGATCCGGATGGGCCGTGTGTCACATCCGGGTGAGGGCTCGCGCGGCGTGCGCGGGACGAATGGGAGGATCTTGACATGGCTGAACAGACCGCCGCACCGCAGACCGCCGCCGGCACCCAGACCGTAGAACCGGTGGAGTTGTGGGCCGAGCGCACCGGCACCCGCGCCTACACCGGCCGCAACAACCGCGGTGGCGAGGTGCTCATCGCCTCGGCGGGCGTCCCCGGCGCGTTCACCCCGGGCGAGCTGCTCAAGATCGCCCTCGCGGGCTGCACCGGCCTCAGCGCCGATTTCACCCTCGCCCGCAAGCTCGGCGAGAACTTCGACGCCACCGTGCGCGTCTCCGGCGACGCCGACCGCGAGAACGAGACCTACCCCGAACTCAACGAGAGCTTCGAACTCGACCTGAGCGAACTCGACGAGGAGACCCGCCAGCGCGTGATGGTCGCCGCCCAGCGCGCCATCGACAAGGTCTGCACCGTGGGCCGCACGCTCAAGGCGGGCACCACCGTCAATCTGACCTTCCGCGTCGACGAGTGAACCCGGCCCGGCTCAGCGCCTGGGCGCACGGGCGGGTCCAGGGCGTCGGATTCCGGTGGTGGACCCGTTCGCGCGCACTGGAACTGGGCCTGACCGGCTACGCCCGCAATCACCGCGACGGCCGAGTACACGTGGTGGCCGAAGGTCCGCGCGCCGACTGCGAAGCGCTGCTCGACCTGCTACGTTCGGGCGATACGCCTGGCCGGGTGGATCTGGTTGTGGAAGACTGGGGCGCCCCCCAAGGAGGCATGTCCGGTTTCGAGGAGCGCTAGTGCGCGCGGAGTTCAAGGAGTCGATAGTTGGCCACTGAACGCCCAGGCGACACCCCCGACGAATCCCCCACGGACGAACCGGATTCCACCCAACCCCCCGTCTACGGCGCCGGCGGCCGCCCCCTCACCCCCCGGGGCGGCACGCCCCCGGCCGACGCGGCCGACCGGCCCCCGGTGTACGGCTCCGGCGGCCGTCCCCTGCACCCGGCGTCCGGGGAGCAGCCGAGCGACCAGCCTCCCGTGTACGGCTCGGGAGGCCGTCCCCTGACCCCGTCGTCACCCGACACCGAATCGACGCCCGTGTACGGCTCGGGCGGGCGTCCACTGCAACCGACTTCACGGGATACCGACGACCCTTCGCCCGGATCCGCTACGGGCGAACCGGACCCGGCGCCGGTCTACGGCTCCGGTGGCCGGCCGCTCACGCCCGGCGGCGGCTCCGCCGACGACGCGCCCACGGTCTTCGGTGCGGGCGGACGGCCGTTGCAGCCGAAGTCGCGGGACGACGAACCCGGTGACGCGGCGGCGCGGCCGGACCCGAGCGCGCTCCCGGAACAGCCGGTGTACCCGCCGCCGTCAGCGCCTCAGCTGCCCCTGTCGCCGGAAACCGGTGCGCCACAGGCTCCCCCGCCGTGGCCGTCCCCGGGCAGCCCGGAACCCGGCGGCGCGCACGTGCCCCCGGCGTGGCCGCCCGCCGCCGGTGCACCCGGCGAGACCGGAGCCACCGACCCCACCGTCTCGCACACTCCGCCGCCGTGGCCGCCGCCCGCCGCGACCGCGCCGACCGAACCGTTCGCCGCAGGCCCGGCGACACCGTTCGCCGCGGGCTCCGCGGTCCCGCCGCCCTGGCCACCGCCCGGTACCCCGGAATCCGGTGGCGCACAGGTCCCCCCGGCGTGGCCGCCCGCCGCACCGGCGGAACCCGCTGCCGCGCAGGGTCCCCGGCGCGGCAAGGTGGCCCGTCAGGAAGCCGGGGTCACCACCCCGCGACCGCCCACGGTGGCCGAGGCGCGCGCCCGGGACAAGGCGCGTGAGCGGGCCGCGCAGGCGGCACAGGCCGAAGCCGACGCGACCGAGGCCAAGCGCAAGAAGCGCAAGAAGCTGCTCATCGGCGGTGCCGCGGTGGTCGGCGTCGCGGGTCTGATCGGCGGCGGTTACCTGGCCTACAGCGCGCTGACCTCCCCGGAGGTCACCGCCTACTGCACGATTATCGCCAAGAAGGGGCAGGTCGTCTCGCTCGGCAACGGCCAGACCGTCACCGCCACCCAGGACAACCAGGAAATCGTCATCCCGGACAAGGACTGCGACGACGCCGATCGCGCCACCGGCGGCGGGCACGGCGGGGCCGCGGGCATTTTCATCCTCAACGGCAACCAGTACCGCTACTACTACGGCGGCAAGAACCAGACCGTGGGCAAGGCGCCGACCGGCGGCACCACCGTCAAACCCAAGGGCGCGACCATCACCACCAAGAGCGGCACCAGCATTCAGCGCGGCGGGCTCGGTTCCAAGAGCAGCGGCGGGAGCGGATCGTAATGCGCCGTCTGCGCGGCACACCGCGCCCGGGCTGGGAGCGGATCGTCGAGAGCCAGGGCCTGGTCTACGGCAAGCCCGGCCGCGACGCCCAGGGCGCACCCCGCCCCTACTGGGACGAATCCGTGCACTACGAGTTCGACATGGACGAGATCCTGGCCCTCGAGGCCCAGGTCGAGGTGCTGCACACCATGTGCCTGCACGCCGTGGAGAACATCATCCTGACCGAGCGCTTCGCCGATTTCGGTCTGCCGCAATGGAGTTGGGAGCCGATCGCGGCCTCCTGGAAGCGGTCCGACCCGCACATCTACGGCCGCTTCGACCTGCGCTATGACGGCCGCGGCCCGGCGAAACTGCTGGAGTACAACGCCGATACGCCCACCTCCCTGGTCGAAGCGGCAATCGTGCAGTGGCACTGGCTCACCGACACCCACCCCGACGACGACCAGTGGAATTCCCTGCACGAGAAGCTCGTCGAGCGCTGGGGCGAGCTGCGCGAGCTGCTGCCCAGCCCCGAGCTGCACTTCTCGTGGTCCGGCGCGGACGCCTCCGGCGAGGACAACGTCACCACCGCCTACCTGCAGGAGACCGCGGCCGAGGCCGGGTTCGACACCATCGCACTTCCGGTGGAGGACATAGGTTTCGACACCGAACTCGAACGCTTCGTGGACCTGGCCGAAGCGCCGATTCAATCGATCTTCAAGCTCTACCCCTGGGAATGGGTGCTCGGCGACCAGTTCGGGCAGCGCGTGACCGGCTCACTGCCCGGCACCATGTGGCTGGAACCGCTGTGGAAGTCGCTGCTGTCGAACAAGGCCATGCTGGCGGTGCTGTGGGAGATGTACCCCGGCCACCCGAACCTGCTGCCCACCTACCTCGACGATCCACACGAGCTCACCGAGTACATCCGCAAACCCAAGCTCGGGCGCGAGGGCGCGAACATGACGATCGTGGGCGCGGGCATGGAGACCGCGACCGGCGGCGTCTACGGCGAGGAGGGCTATGTCTACCAATTGCTCGACCCGCTCCCGGTATTCGACGACATGCGCCCGGTCCTGGGCGCGTGGATGGTCGGCGACGAATCCGCGGGCCTCGGCATTCGCGAGACCGCGGGCCTGATCACCGACGACGGCGCCGCCTTCGTCCCGCACCGCATCCCCCAACCCTGACTCCCCGGAGGACCCGCAGATGACGACCACTCTCGCGCTCGAAGCCGGGTACTGGAGTTCCCTCGGCCGTGGCGTAGGCGCCATCCTGCTCTACGCCCTGGTCGGCCTGGTACTCATGCTCATCGGCTTCTACGCCGTCGACCTCACCACCCCCGGCTCGCTGCGCGCCCTGGTCGCGCAGGGTCTGCCCAACGCCGTGGTGGTCAGCGCCGCCGGCATGCTCAGCATGGCGTTCATCGTGGTGCTGGCCATCTACTCTTCGGCGGGCAAGCTCTCCGAGGGCCTGATCGCGGCCGCGATCTACGGCCTGGTCGGCATCATCGCCCAGGTGGTCTCGGTCCGGATCCTCGAACACGCCTTCGGCATCAACATCGGTGAGGTCCTGCACAAACCGGCCTTCACCACCGAGGCCCTGGTCGTGGCCGCCGCCCACTTCGCCCTGGGCCTCGTGGTCGCGGTCGCCATTCTCTGACCCGGACACGACGCGCCGGTCGGTGCACCCGATCGGCGCGTTGTCGCCCGCGTACAACCGGCGGCTCCACTCCTCGCACGCACGCAGAAACGCCCGTTCGCACTCGCGCGCGGGCCGTCCCCGCCGGGTGATCTCGGCGATGATCAGCCGCCGCCACGCGTAGAGCGGATGCTCCCGAACCATGATGGCGGCAACACATTCGGTCACGAGCTGCACTTCGAAGAACTCCAGCACCGGCGCTGCCGCCGGCTCATCGCGCACCCAGCGGCAGATGAGGATGAGGTCGCGGTACCCATTACTCTTGGGACCCCAGGCATCCGGCCCGTTCGCGGGCGCGCCCACCGCCGCGATCACCTCGGGCGCGGCGAACCGGTCCACGTATCGCACGACGCGCAGGTGCGGATCGGCCAGCAGTTCCCCGACCGCCCGGTAGAGCGCGGACCGATCCCGATGCACGATCCGCACCCCCGCCAGATCGAGCACCCGCGTCGGGTCCCCGTTCAGTTTGCCCACGGCCTTGAGAAATCCCGCCGCCGGAATCTTCACGGGGCGCTGCTCGAACCGCCCGCCGATGCGCTCCGAGATCGCCCCGGCGATGCCCGCCGCATGCCGCTGCGTGACCTCCCGCCCGGCGTTGAGCCGATCCAGATATCCGGTGATGTACCCGATGTCTCCCCGCCGGTCGTGGTCGAACCCGCCGTGCCGGTCCTCCCCCGGTGCGCAGGATCGGGCACGGTAGTACGCTGCTGCGGTCACGGCCAGCTCGTCGTCGCTCAACACCGCACCGCCACAGCGGATTTCGCTCGCGGCCACCTGCTCCCCGTAGCCGGCACGCATCAACAGAAAGATCTCACGCAGGTCCGCCACCGTCTGCCCGCGAAACATTTCGGGGGTGGCCGCGCGCACATCGAACAGCGCCCGCCGCACCGGGTTCGTACACACGAACCTGACGAGGGCGAGGTCGCTACGGATTCGTTCGAGTCGTCCGCTCGAACGCGAAGGGTGGTCGGCCACGACCATCGGCGTCTCCCGCTCCGCCCGGTCCACCACGACCGGCTGCTACCCCTTCAACGATCGAAACCCGAATCGAGTTGCGCCACAATCCAAAAGCTCAGCTCACACTCAGAAACAGCTGATGTGCCCCCGGGGTTGGTCCGTGGCGTCGAGAGCTGTGGCGGAGTCATCATCCGGTAGTCACTGTGCCGAAGCGGGTCCGATGGCCTCTCGACAACCGACGGTTCGCCGATTCGCTCGACGCGCCCGAATGCTCAGCGAGGGTTGCCGCTTCGATGTAACCGCCTGTGCGGGTGCCTGTTTGCGGGTAGTTTCCCGCCATGGCCAAGAAGCCGAAGGGGGCGGGGGATCCGAAGCGACCGGACAAACCCCACGATGCACTGTTCCGCCAGATGATGTCTCACCCCGATGCCGTCGCTGGGGAGTTGCGGGCGGTGCTACCGGAAGCGGTTGCCGCACACATCGATTGGGCGAAGATGCGGCCCCAGTCGTGCAGTTTCGTCTCGGCGGAGCTGCGGGCTCGGTTCAGTGATGTCCTGTTCGCGACCCGTTGGGCGGGCCGGGACGCGTTGGTATACGTGTTACTCGAGCATCAGCGCAGGTCCGATCCCTTGATGGCGTTCCGGATGCTGGCGTATGTGGTGCGGATCTGGGAGCGGTACCTGGAAACGAACCCTGATGCGAAGCGACTGCCGGTTGTGATTCCGGTCGTGGTGCACGCGGGCACCGATGGGAAGCCGTGGAGTCACTCGGTCGAGGTGGCGGATCTTATCGATGTCGAACCCCCGATGGCAGCGTCGTTGGCAGGGCTGTTGCCACGGATGGAATTCCTGCTCGACGACCTGGCCAAGGTCGACGCGGCGGCGCTACTGGCCCGGCGTCCGGCACGGGTTCGGGTGGTGTTGACCCTGTTGAAGAGTGCGCCGGGTAACCAGCACCTCGAACGGGAGTTGTCGGCACTGATCGCGGACCTGACGACCCTGACCTCGGCGGAGCTCGATCGCGTGCTGGAGTACATCCTCGTGGTGGGCGATACTGTTGTGAATGATCTGCTGCCGGTGATCGATCAACTGGGACCTGAAATCAAGGAGGCATTCGTGACGACCGCAGAACGACTCCGCGCCGAAGGTCTGGTCGAGGGCCGTGCCGAGATGTTGATCGAGCTGTTGTCGCAGCGGTTCGGTCCCGTACCGACTGCTGTGACCGACGCGATTCGTGCGCAGAGCTCGGTGCGGTTGCAGGAGATGGGTCGGCGCGTCCTTACCGCGGCCAGCTTGGATGAGGTAATCGCCGAATAGCCGGCCGGTTGTTCCATCGGCGAGCGCGTGGGGGTCTTCGATAGCACCCCGTCGGGGTACATGGGCACCGCCATCGAACATTGCACGAGTCTGCGCAATCTCGCCATCGTGCGTCTGCAGGCAACTACAGGCCCTTCACGCGGCCGTCCACGGCGCAGCTCGGCCCGGAACACGGCATTCAAACCGTGCCGGTTTCGTCCAAGACTCCGGGTGTCCCACCCTCCTAGGCTGATCTTCACAAGCACGGCGGCGGACCTTCCGCCCCGGACCTCAGGAGGACAACATGGCACGCGAATTGGTCTACACCGGGTTCATGTCGCTGGACGGCGTCGTGGACTCGCCCGGCGGCAAGGTCGAGGGGCACCGCAGCGGCGGGTGGGTGATGGAGACCGAGTTCGTGCCCGAGGCGTACTCGCTCAAGGGCGAGGAGCTCGCCGACACCACCGCGCTGCTGTTCGGGCGGCGCAGCTACGAAGCGTTCGCGCCGTTCTGGCGCGAGTCCGAGGACCACGCCGCGTACAAGGACCTGCCCAAGTACGTGCTCTCCACCGGACTCGCCGAGGACGATCTGCTCGACGGCTGGGGCCCGACCACGATCCTGCGCTCGGTCGAGGACGTCGCGAAGCTCAAGGAGACCGAGGGCGGGGCGATCTTCATCCACGGCAGCGCCGAACTCGCGCGCAACCTCGCCGACGCCGACCTGATCGACCGCTACAACCTGCTCGTCTTCCCGGTGCTGCTGGGCGCGGGCAAGAGCCTGTTCAGCCACTCGGACCGGGACAAGCAGCAACTGCGCCTGCGCGAATCCGCGAGCTACTCCAACGGCGTCAACAAGCTGGTGTACGAGGTCGTGCGCTGATCCGGGTCGAGCGCGATGTTCCCGCCGCCGCCGGTCCGCAACTGCTGCGCGGTACGCCCGACGTACTTGCGCAGCGCGCGGGCCAGATGGGGTTCGTCGTAGTACTCGAGCTTGTCCACCACCGCGCTCGCCGTCTCCCCGCCGGCGAGCAGCACCGCGGCCGTGCGCGCGCGGCCGATCTGGCGCACCGCGCCCTGCGTCAACCCCGTCGCCGCCCGGAACCGCCGCTCCAGCGTGCGCTCGGCGGCCGCCGGCCGATGCCCGCGCAGCAGATCGGCCACCAGCGGATCGCGCACCAGCACACCGTCGCGCACCAGCCGCCGCACCAGCGCCTCGGCGTCATCGGCGGCCGGGGTCTCCCGATGCTCGCCGTCCAGGGCGAAGGTGCGGCTGCCGACATCGGGTAGCAGCACACCGCCGTTCACCAGTTCCGGCGTGGCCACCATGCGCAGCGCGGTGCCGACCGCGAACTGGATCCCCACGAAATGCGCGCCCTCGGGCACGGGCGCGGTGCCGCATTTGTTCTCGGGTCCGGTCACACTCGCGTACGCCACGCCCCGCTGCTCCCAGAACACCAGGCCGACGGTCTCCGAGGCCACGGAAGTCATCTCCGTGACCTCCTCGCTGCGGCAGGTCCACACGATGTCGATCCAGGGTGAATCCGACTCACGGGTCTCGAACGACAATCCCACCGCCGCAATCCTAGTGCGGACGGCGGTCAGCGAATACGGCTGTACTTCAGGAACGCCACGCCGTCCTCGAACACGCGGCTGGTGAGCACCCGGAAGCGGGTCGCCTCCGGCAGCCGCGCGCCCGACCCGAACAGCGGCCTGCCCCGGCCCAGGACGATCGGGTACAGCTTGAGGAACACCTGATCGATCTCGGGCAGCAGGGTCTGCGCCAGTTCGCCGCCGCCGCACAGCCAGATGCCGAGCCCCTTCTCCCGCTTGAGCTCCCGCACCCGGGCGAGCGGATCGCCGGAGATCAGTTCGATGTCGGGATCCGGGCTCTCGGGCAGGGCCTGCGAGACCACGAATTGGCGTAGGTGGGAGTACGGGCTGGAGGTGCCGGTACGAACCCCGAAATCGTGGGTCTTGCGGCCCATGATCACCGTGTCGAAGGTGGTGCTGCGGTGTGCGACGCCCAGCGCCTCCCGCACCTTGGTGGGCAGGGTCTCGGGATACTGGGCGGTGATCGCGGGACCGTGATCACCCCCGACGGGGAAGAAGTCGACCGCACCGTCTTCCGACGCGATGAAACCGTCGATGGTGGCCGCCACATAGTAGGTCAGTTTGCGCATTGATCCCTCCAGCCGACACCACGCGTGCCGCTACTGAAAACGGTAGCGCTTCACAGGCGCGCGCGGGGACGCTCTTCCGAAGAGCGGACGGTCCGCGACCCGAGCGGGGCGCGGACCGTCGATGCGGTGGCGATGAGCGTCGCGGACCGTCAGCCGCGCGGCCGCGGCTGGCAGCGCGGGCAGGAGAACGACGAGCGGTTCATGAACTTCTCCCGCGCCATCGGCGCACCGCAGCGCCGGCACGGTTCATGTTCGCGGCCATAGGCATTGAGCGATCGCTCGAAGTAGCCGGACTGCCCGTTGACGTTCACGTAGAGCGCGTCGAACGAGGTCCCCCCGGCCAGCAGCGCATCGCTCATGACCGAACTCGCCTCGGTCAGAAGGGTATTGAGCGCCGGGCGGGTCAGCTTGGCCGCGACCCGCTCGCCGTGGATTCCGGCCCGCCACAACGCCTCGTCGGCGTAGATGTTCCCGATGCCGGAGACCACGGTCTGATCCAGCAGCAGTCGCTTGATCTCGGAATGCTTGGCGCGCAAGCGTTTGACGACCGCGTCGCCGTCGAAGAGTGGATCCAGGGGGTCGCGCGCGATGTGCGCGACCGGCTCGGGCACCAGCGTCCCGTCGACCTCGACCAGATCGGCCAGCTGCCAGCCGCCGAAGGTGCGCTGATCGACGAACCGCAGCTCGTCCGCCGAATCGAGGGTCGCGATGATGTGCGCGTGCTTCTCGCGCGGGGAATCGGCGGCCTGCACCAGCATCTGCCCGCTCATGCCCAGATGGACGACGAGCGAGGTGTCGGGCTCGTCGAAGGTGAGCCACAGGAATTTGCCGCGCCGTTGCGCGGATTCGACCCGCAGGCCGGTCAACCGGGCGGCGAGATCATCGCCCCCGGGCAGGTGCCGCCGGACCGAACGCAGATGGCGGACCGTGACAGCGGTGACGACGCGGCCCACCACGTGTTCGGTGAGACCGCGCCGTACGACTTCTACTTCGGGCAGCTCGGGCACGGGAGAATAATAGTCCCGGCCCGATTACGCCGAACCGTCGGCGGCGGTACCGTTTTCGGCGTTCTGATCATTCAGAGCCTGGTACGCGGCGCCCGCGGCCTTCTGTTCGGCTTCCTTCTTGGAACGCCCCACGCCCTGTCCGTACGACCGGCCACCGATCACCGCTGTCGCGGTGAACTCCTTGTCGTGATCCGGTCCGGTAGAGGTGATTTCGTAGCTGGGGACGCCGATGCCACGCTCGGCGGTCAGCTCCTGCAGGCTCGTCTTCCAGTCGAGTCCGGCGCCCATGCGGGGGCCGCGCTCGAGCAGCTCGGCGAACAGCCGCAGCACCACGGTCCGCGCGGTATCGATTCCGTGCTCGAGGTGTACTGCCCCGAGCAGCGACTCCATACCGTCGGCGAGAATGCTGGGCTTGTCCCGGCCACCGGTGAGCTCTTCGCCCTTACCGAGCAACAGATGCCGGCCCAGACCACCGGCGCCGAGGGTGCGAGCCACTTCCGCGAGCGCATGCATGTTGACCACACTTGCGCGCAGCTTGGCGAGTTCGCCCTCGGATTTATCCGGATGCTCCAGGTACAGGCGTTCGGTGATGCTCAGGCCGAGCACCGAGTCGCCCAGAAACTCCAGGCGCTCGTTCGTCGGCAGCCCGCCGTTCTCGTAGGCGAACGACCGGTGGGTGAGCGCGAGGCGCAACAGGTCCGGTCGCAGGCCGACGCCGAGCGCTTCGAGCAGGCTGGAATGGTCGGCGGAGTCACCCACGGCGGGCGCCTCCGCCGCGTCCTTGCTGGCGGTCACGATCGGCTGGATCAGAGAATCAGACCGCGGCGGTGATCTGACGGCCCTTGTAGGTGCCGCAGGAGGGGCACGCGATGTGCGGCAGGGTGGCCTGGCCGCAGGCGCGGTTCGGGCAGGTGATCAGGGTAGGCGCGCTGGCCTTCCACTGGCTCCGGCGCGAGTGGGTGTTGGAACGGGACATCCGGCGCTTCGGAACGGCCACGACTACTTCTCCTCTGTCCTCATACTCACGGAACCACCGTGGTCCGCAAGGGTGAAATCTGTGCTTGATGGGTTCGGCGCGATGTGCGAGGACACCGCAGCCGAGGGGCTAATTCATGGACGGTTTGTCGCCATCCGTGACGTCGAGTTTCGCGAGCCCGGCCCAGCGAGGGTCAAGTATCTCATGACCATGGCCGGATTCCGCAATCGCCAGCCGGACGCCGCATTCGGCGCACAATCCCGGGCAATCGGGCTCGCACACCGGCTGCAGCGACAGTTCCAGCCCGACGGCGTCGATGACGACCGGTTCGAGCTCGATCATGTCGTCCACCAGGCGATGGATCTCGTCTTCCTCGGTGGTCTGCTCGGTCGCGCTGTCCGGGTAGGCGAACAGTTCGGTGAGCTGCAGTTCGATCGAATCGGTGAACGATTCGAGGCACCGCGAGCATTCGCCCTCGACGGGTGCGCGCAGGGTGCCCATGAGCAGGACGCCCTCGGACACCGACTGCAGGTTGACGTCGAGTTCGACCTCGGCGCCCGCCGGGATGCCGACCATTTCCAGGCCGATGCGATCGCCGGTGGCGAAGGTTCGCCGCACGGGCAGGATCGATCCGGGCTTGCGGCCCAGACGTCGCGTATCCAGATTGAAGCCCGCGTCGTCGGCCGTCGTACGACGGTGACGATGCGTGGAACCGGAATCGGCGGACATCAGGGTTCACTCACCTTCGGGTGTGGAATGGGCAACCACCCCACAATACCGAAGCGCACGCTCAGGGCCCAATCGGGGTGCGGCAGATCAGCGGCCGAACTCCGCGGCATAGTCGGGGATGTGCGAGGTCGGCGCGGGCGGGCGAACCTGGCTGCGCCCCTTGCCGATGATGCGCAGGGTATTGCTCAGGGTCTCCTCGAAGGAGGCGAGCTTGCCGTCGACGTATTCGTCGCATTCGATCCGCAGCCGATCGGAGTCGGCCTGGGCGCTGTCGATGAGGCGCGCGGACTCCACGTGCGCGGCCCGGACCACCTCGGTGGCCGAGACCAGGCGTTCCTGTTCGGCCTTGCCGTCGGCGACCGACCGATCGAAGGAGGCCTGGCCGGCGGCGGTCATGCGGTCGGCTTCGCTGCGGGCGCGGCCGGTGACCATCTCGTATTCCTGGTTGCCCTCGGTGACGACCCGTTCGGCTTCGGCCTCGGCATCGCTGACCAGGTGCTCGGCGTGCGCGCGGGCCTCGGCGACCATGCGGTCGGCGTGGGCCTTGGCATCGGCAAGGATGCGGTCGGCTTCGTCCCGGGCGCCGGTGATGGTGTTGTGCGCCTGCTCGTTCGCGCCGGTCACCGCGGTCTCGGCGGCGTCGCGGGCGTCGGTGACGATCTTGTCGCGATGATCGAGCACGTCCTGGGCGTCGTCCAGCTCGCCGGGCAGGGCCTCACGGACGTCGTCGAGTAGTTCGAGCACCTCACCGCGCGGCACGATGCAGTTTCGGGTCGGGGGGATGCCCCGCGCCTCCTCGATGATGGCCACGAGCTCGTCGAGCGCTTCGAATACCCGGTACATGCCTGCTATCCCCTCTTTCCTGCCAGGACTCCCACGGCGAGGTTCTCCGTTCTTGCCAGTCTGCCTGCCGAGCGGCTGTCAACACGTGCGACACGGCGTGTCGCGTTGCTGTTTCATAGACCACAAAAAGAAGTGGAGGAAACGCCTCCAGTTGGTGTTACATTCATTGAGCAAGAAAGTGTTGGCGGGGCAGCGGAGCCCCGGGGCATTGACTGTTCGTTTTGTTCAGTCGATACTGAACACATAGTACCGAGTGTTTAAGCGTAGAGGGACACTCCGCCGGGCCGGGCCCGACGTGTTCGATGGGAAAAGACAATGGCTGTCCTGGACATCCCGCAGCGGGCCCCCATGTTGCCCGTGCCCACCCTGATCGATACCTATGCGTACGGCGCCGACGTCGTGCGCGGCGTCGGGGCACGCTGGACCGGACAGTTCGGCGCCTGGATCCGCAGCGATCACGCCCTGGCCCAGCTGGTGCGCTTCGCCGCGGTCGGCGGGCTGAGCAATATCGGCTACCTGCTGCTGTTCCTCGCCTTCTACGGCGGCGGGCCGCAGCTGGCCAATCTGGCCGGATCCATCGTGAGCACCGCCGTCGCCAACGAACTGCACCGCCGCCTGACCTTCCACGCGGCCGGCCGGGTGCGCTGGTTCACCGCGCAGCTCGAGGGCGGCGGGCTGGCCCTGGCCGGGCTCGCCATCACCGCGGGCGGGCTGGCGATCCTGCAGAACACCGTCCCCGGGCTCGGCGGCTTCGCCCAGGCCGGCGCGGTCCTGGCGATCACCGCCGCGGTCGGCACCATGCGCTTTTTGACCCTGCGACTCTGGGTCTTCTGACCCCTCCCCCGCATCCGTCAGGCGAATCCCCGTCACCACGATCCGGTCGAAATCCGGCAAGTGGTACGGGGATTCGGCATTTCCGGGGCCGGTGGAACCGTCTCGATCGGTGCTGCGTCAAAACCAGCATCGACCTACGAGAGGAGTTTTCGCTATGCGGCACGGGCACGGATGCCTCGGCGGACGGCGGGACGCGCACGGACCTGGTCCGTGGCGGCCGGTGGGCCGGGAACGCGATTGCTGTGTGCGACACCATCGACGGCCGGGACGGCCGCGGAAAGAGGAGGGGGAATGAGGTCCCGGCGCCCGGACGGCGCGGACGGCGACGTGGTGCACGCGGGGGCGAGTGCCTGCGCGACAAGGGGACTCGGGTGGCGGCCGCAGGGCCGCGGCCCGCACACCACCGTGCCCGATTCGCGGGCGCGGCACCGGATGCTGATCGAAGCGGTGCTGCCGGACATGGCCGGGGAGACGGTGGTGAGCCATCAGTCCGCGGCGCTGCTGTACGGCGCGCCGCTGTGGCGCACGCCCCTGGATCGGGTGTGCGTCACGCGAAATCGCCGGGGCGGGGGCAGAACTCGGCCGCTGACCCGCGTGCACGGCTCGCCCCTGCACGCGGCCGTGCGCTGGCACGGGCTGCTGCTGACCCCGCCCGCGCGCACGGTCGTCGACCTGGCGCTGAGTCTGCCGTTCGAGTCCGCGGTGGTGGCGGGCGACGCCCTGGTGGGCATGTTCGGCATCGGCGGTGGTGAACTGGCGCGGGAGCTCGCCCTGGCCGGGGGCAGGCACGGCATCGCCCAGGCCAAGGATGTGGTGGCCTTCCTGGACGGCCGCAGCGGCGGCGCGGGCGAGTCGCTGAGCCGAATCATGCTGCGCCGGATGGCGCTACCGGTCCCGCGCACCCGCGGCAACGTGCTGACCGCCGACGGCCGGTTCGTGGCGCGGGTCGGATTCTATTACGAGAACACCGGCGTGGTCTGCGAATTCGACGGCCCGGTCCGGTACGGGCGGCGGCTGCGCCACGGCGACGACGTCCCGGAGGTGGTGCGGCGGGAGATGATTCGCGAGCACTATCTGCGGGCGCTCGGTGTGCGCGTGGTCCGCTGGACGTGGGCCGACCTGGCGGGCAGCGGTCCCGCGCACCGCCTGTGCGCGGCCCTAGCACGCCCCGGCACGCACCGTTTCGACGGCCGGATCGAGCCCGCCGCCGTCCCGGAGCCCCGGCGAACAACGTTGCACCCGCTGTGAGGTCGTCCCCGCACGAGCGCCGGGAGCAACGCTCGTGCGGGTCCGGGAGGCGGCTCGCGCGCTGGCGGGCTACTTGGCCGCTTGCCGTTCGGCGATACGCGCCAGCAGGGCCTTGTGCACCGCGGGCGGAAGCAGGTCGGTGACGTCGCCGCCGAGGGTGGCGACCTCCTTCACCAGGGAACTGGAGACGAACCCGTAGAGCGGGTTGGTGGCGATGAAATAGGTGTCGACCCCGGTGAGCTTGCGGTTCATCTGGGCCATCTGCTGCTCGTACCCGAAGTCGGTGGCGTCCCGCAGGCCCTTCACGATGGCGCTGATCCCCTGCTCCTTGGCGAAGTCCACCAGCAGGCCGCGCCAGGATTCCACCCGTACGTTGGGCAGGTGCGTGGTGACCTCGCGAATGAGATCCATCCGCTCCTCGACGGTGAACATCCCCTGCTTGTTGGGGTTGATCACCACCGTCACCACGACGTCGTCGAATTGCTCGGCCACCCGGTTGAACACGTCGAGATGTCCGTTGGTCACCGGGTCGAACGAACCCGGGCACAATGCTCCAGCCATGGCCGCACGCTACCGCAGACCGCACCGCCGGTTCGGGCACGGCCCGCGCCCGGCGGCCCGCCCGGCCGCGAAGTTCGCACCGCCGCACGACATCGCGGCTCGCGCGTCCCGGCGACGGCGCACATCGGCACCGCTTTCGGGGGGCCGCCCGGAAACCTCGATCGCCACACCGGCATTCGGGAACGTCTCTCGGCGCTGCCCGTCCACGGCGTCGCGCTAGTCGGTACCCGGGGTGTATTCGGCTATGTCCAAACGGGTTTCGCCGTACTTGCGGGACTTCTCGGGGGTGAAACCGGCGGGCCAGCTCACCTGCGGCGACCGGGTGGAACGTTCGATGACCAGGAGCGCGCCGGGGGTCAGCCAGGCGCCCTCCGCCAGCGCCCGGACATCTGCCTGCACCTCGGTCACGTCCACGTCGTACGGCGGGTCGGAGAACACGAGATCGTAGGGCCCGCCGGGCGGGGTGGCGACGTGGCCCGGCCTGCCGACGACGGCGGCGACGCTGTTCATGCGCAGGTCCGCCCCGGGCAGGGCGAGGTCGTCGATATTGCCGCGAATCACCGCGGCGGCCTTGCGATCGGCTTCGACCAGCAGGGCGTGGGATGCGCCGCGGGACAGCGCTTCCAGGCCCAGCGCGCCGGATCCGGCGTACAGGTCCAGCACCCGCAGGCCGTCGAAGTCCATGCGCGAGAAGACGAGATTGAACAGCGCCTCGCGGACCCGGTCGGAGGTGGGGCGGGTGCCCGCGGGCGGAACGCGCAACCGGCGTCCGCCCGCGGTGCCCGCGACGATGCGGGTCACTCGGCCGCGGCCTCGGTGAGACTGACCTCCACCAGCAGATCGCCGCCTTCCACCTGCTGCACCTTGCCGATGGCGACCCGGCGCACCCGGCCCGAGCGCGGCGCGGTGATGGCGGCCTCCATCTTCATGGCCTCGATGGTGCCGATGGTGTCGCCCGCGGCCACCGTGTCGCCCTCTCCCACGGCGAGGGTGACCACGCCGGCGAACGGCGCGGCGATATGACCGGCGTTGTTCTTGTCGGCCTTCTCCGCGGTGGGCACCTCGCTGGCAATGGACCTGTCGCGCACGGTGATCGGGCGCAGCTGGCCGTTGAGGATGCACATCACGGTGCGCATGCCGCGCTCGTCCGGCTCCGAGATCGCTTCGAGCCCGATGAGCAGGGTGACGCCCTTGTCCAGCTGCACGTGGTGCTCTTCGTCGTGGCGCAGGCCGTAGAAGAACTGGTTCGCGGACAGGTTGGTGGTGTCGCCGTACTTCTCGCGGTGCGCGAGGAATTCGGAGGTGGGCCCGGGGAACAGCAGGTTGTTGAGGGTGGCGCGGCGCTCCTCGGAACTGCCGTTCAGACCGGCCTCGTCCTCGGCGGTGAGCCGGGTCTCCGGCTTGGCCGGGCCGCGCCCGGCCAGGGCCCGGCTGCGGAAGGGCTCGGGCCAGCCGCCCGCCGGGGTGCCGAGTTCCCCGCGCAGGAAACCGATCACCGAATCCGGGATGTCGTAGCGGCCCGGATCGGTGGCGAAGTCCTCGACGTCCACGCCCGTGCCGACGAGCGCGAGGGCGAGGTCGCCGACGACCTTCGAGGACGGGGTGACCTTGACCAGACGACCCAGAAGTCGATCCGCCGCGGCGTATTTCGCCTCGACCTGCTCGAACTGATCACCCAGACCCAGCGCGATGGCCTGCTGGCGCAGATTCGAGAGCTGACCACCGGGAATCTCGTGGGTGTAGACGCGACCCGTCGGGCCGGGCAGCCCGGACTCGAACGGCCCGTACACCTTGCGCAGCGCCTCCCAGTACGGCTCGAGGTCGCACACGTTCTGCAGGTTCAACCCGGTGTCGTGCGGCGAATTCGCCGTCGCGGCGACGATCGCCGACAGCGCGGGCTGACTCGTGGTTCCCGCCATGGGCGCGCTCGCACCGTCGACCGCGTCCGCGCCTGCCTGCCAGGCGGCGAGGTAGGTCGCGAGCTGGCCGCCCGGGGTGTCGTGGGTGTGCACGTGCACGGGCAGATCGAATTCGCGGCGCAGCGCGGTCACCAACGTCGTCGCGGCCGGCGCGCGCAGCAGACCGGCCATGTCCTTGATGCCGATGACGTGCGCACCGGCTTCCACGATCTGCTCGGCCAGCTTCAGGTAGTAGTCGAGGGTGTACAGATCCTCGTCCGGGTTCGACAGGTCGCCGGTGTAGGAGAGCGCGACTTCGGCCAGGGCCGTACCGGTTTCGCGCACGGCGTCGATCGCCGGGCGCATCTGGTCGACGTTGTTGAGGGCGTCGAAGATGCGGAAGATGTCGATGCCGGTCGCGGTGGCCTCGGAAACGAAAGCGCGCGTGACCTTTTCGGGGTACGGGGTGTATCCGACGGTGTTGCGCCCGCGCAGCAGCATCTGCAGGTTGATGTTCGGTACGGCCTCGCGCAGCGCGGCCAA
>NZ_JBEXUS010000086.1:0-35596 GCF_040614455.1 Nocardia sp. NPDC005978 | reverse complement strand
GAACGAGACACGGTGTGGCCCCGGTCCGATTCGGACCGGGCCACACCGATGATCAGCCGCCGCAACCTATCCCGTGAAGGGATTGCGGCGCTTGGTGAGATTCCGGTACAGCGTGCCCTGGATCGTCTCCCGGACCTGGTCGGTGATCTCGAACATGGTCATCGGATCGTCGGCCGCCTCGGGCTCGTAGCCGCTGGTGGAGATCGGCTCGCCGAACTCGATGTGCCACTTGGACGGCAGCGGGATCGCGCCCAGCGGGCCCAGGTGCGGGAAGGTCGGCGTCACCGGGAAATACGGCATGCCGAGCAAGCGGGCCAGCGGCTTGAGATCGGCCAGCTTCGGGTAGATCTCCTCGGAGCCGACGATCGAGCACGGAATGATCGGCACGCCGGTGCGCACCGCCGCCGCCACGAAACCGCCGCGCCCGAACCGCTGCAGCTTGTAGCGATCGCCGAACGGTTTGCCGATCCCCTTGTAGCCCTCGGGGAAGACCCCGGCCACCTCGCCCGCGCGCAGCAGGCGCTCGGCGTCGGCGGGGCAGGCCAGGGTGTGCCCGGCCTTGCGGGCCAGGCCGCCGATGAGCGGGGTCTCGAAGATCAGGTCGGCGGCCAGCAGGCGCAGCGCGCGCTGTTTGGCGTGCCGGTCGTGGATCGCCAGCTGCAGCATCAGGCCGTCGATCGGCACGGTGCCGGCGTGATTGGCGACCACCAGCGCGCCACCCACTTCGGGAATGTTCTCGATCCCGCTGGTCTCGACCCGGAACCACAGCTCGGAGATCGGCCGCAGGATCGGCAGGATCACCGTCTCCAGCAGATGTTCGTCGAGGCCGAATTCGTCGACCTGATAGTCGCCGGTGAGCCGGCGGCGCGCGAAGTCGGCGGTGCGGCCCACGCCCTCGGCGACCGCGCCGCGCAGCATCTCGCCCAGCGACTTCGGCTGCCGCGATTCGACTTCGGCGAGCCGATCGGTCAGCGAGGTCACCGGCTTCAGGGCCGGTTCGCCCGGCCAGACGCGCGACGGCCGATGTCGCGCCTCGATATCCACGTCGTGAAGACGAATCACCTTCGCTACGTCACTCATTGGTGCGCTCCCGTCCCGGCCCCGATCAGGCCGAGAAGTTTGTTCTCTGCGGCATCGATCCAGCGGGGATCGATCACGGGCCGCAACGCTGCGCCCCCTATGAAGTCGTCGAATGCCTGAACCGTCGTCCAGCGCGGCTGGAATCCGAGCTCGGTGCGCATTCTGGTCGTGTCCAGGCCACAACCGAAATGGAAATAGTCGATCTGTTCGGCGGTGAACTCCCGCATGACCGGTCCCATCAGGGTACGGCCAACGGTACGGAAAACGCTGTACGGAACCGGCATTTCGATACGACCCGCGCGCCGGATGGCCTGCGACAAAGCCATCGCGCCGTCACCGGCCACATTGAAAGTGCCGCCCGGCGCGCCCAAGGCGGCATGGGTGAGCGCGGCGATGGCGTCTTCCTCGTGCAACAGTTGCATTCTCGGATCACGGCCCAGGATCGTGGGTGTTACCGGCGAATGAAAATACTGCACACCGCGATCGGCCAACCGCGGGCCGACAATCGGCGGAAAACGCAGAATGGCCGTACAGATATCGGGACGACGGCGGGCCAGCCCGCGCACGAAACCCTCCACCTCGACCATATCGCGGGCGAACCAGCCCCGCGGCGGCGTGCGCGCGCTCATTTCCTCGGTGAATTTCACCGGGTCCTTGGCACTGCAGCCGTATACCGCCGAGGACGAGCGCACCACCACGCGCCGCACGCTGGAGGCCTTGCGGCACACCGCGAACAACTGCATGGCCCCCAGCACGTTCATGTCCTTCATGGCGGGCCGGCCGCCACCGGCGGGCGGGCGCGACAACGCCGCGGGATGCACCACCGTGTCGACCGAGTTCCCGTCGATCACCTTGCGTATCAACGGATTACGAATATCGGCCCGGACGAATTCGGCGCGCCCCATGCGCCGCAACAGCTCCCGGCTCGGCTGTTTGGCATCGACCGCGATCACGCGTTCGATACTCGGATCAGCCGCCAGCCTGACCACCACGTTACCGCCGAAGAACCGGCTGGCGCCGGTCACCATCACGATCTTCGGCGCCGAACCGTCCCTGGTGCCGCCCACCGCACCGGATCCCATTGTCGAGCCCCCATTTCTGTTTTCCCGCGTCCCAAGGGTAACCGCCGGACCTGGGCTCTCCGAAGGGTATTAACCAGGATCTAACGATGAGTTCTGTCACCCGTGATAAACGGAAAGCCCGCCACCGAAGGTGACGGGCTTCCAGCTACGACGCAGCGCTTACTTGCCGAGTTTCCTGCGCTGGACGCGCGTACGACGAAGCAGCTTGCGGTGCTTCTTCTTCGACATGCGCTTACGGCGCTTCTTGATCACAGAACCCATAGGGTTGTTCCTCGCGTTCTCTCGGGTCACCCCCACCTTCGCGGGGAGCACACTTTCAACCCTGCACAGTCCTACCCGTAACGGACCGACATGGGCCCGACGGCACCACCGGCACGTACAGGATGCCGGTCCATGTTACCGGGCCACTCTCCGGCGAACGAAACCGGTAGGCACAGTCCCGCCACCGGGGCCGGTGGATCCGGCTCGGCGCCGCCGACCGTGCGATACGCGTGGGAGCGGTGGGGTGCGACGACGATTCCGGCGGTACCGGGCACGTGGCCCGGACCGCCCGGAATCGATCGTCAGCTCTGGAGCTCTCGCGGGGGTGTCACCCCGCGTCGAAGTAGGACGTCTCCAGGTAATCGTGCACCGCTTTCGCGTGCACCCGGAAGGATCGACCCACCCGCACCGCGGGCAGCTCTCCCGAATGCACCAGCCGGTACACCGTCATCTTGGATACCCGCATCAGATTCGCCACCTCGGCGACGGTGAGGAACTGGGTTCCTCCGCCGAGAACATTGGCTGCACTGATCGGTGTGTTCGCGGACCTCGCTTGACTGTTTCCAGACATCATTGCGCCACTGACCTCCGGCACGTCCGCGCCGCCGGCTTCCCCACCGGCGGAACAGACACGCACGTGCTCCTTGAAGCTTAGCGGGACCAGTGGTGTTGCTGCGACGGGTGTGAGAAATCAGCCTTTGCTGTGGCGAGTCGGGGCCCGGCAGCAAACGAGCTACTGGCCAGTCAGGCTAGTCGGAACTGGCGCCCTGTTCGGCGGAACGACGCTTCGCGGCATGCAGCGCCTCATGGAACGCCGATCGCACCGCGCCGCGCTCGAGTTCCCGCAGGGCGGCCGCGGTGGTCCCCGCGGGCGAGGTGACGGCCGCGCGCAACTCCACCGCACTCTGCCCGGATTCCTCCAGCAGCGCGGCCGAGCCGAGCATGGTCTGCACCACGAGCTGGGTGGCCACGTCGCGGGTCAGGCCGAGCCCGACCGCGGCGTCGATCATGGCCTCCACCACCAGGAAGAAGTACGCCGGACCGGAACCGGACACCGCGGTGACCGCGTCCATCTGCGATTCGGCGACGGTCACCACCTTGCCGACCGACTCCAGCATCTCCGAGACCAGCGCCAGCTGCTCCTTACGGGCATACCGTCCCGGCGCGATCGCGCTCATACCCTGCCCGACCAGCATCGGGGTGTTCGGCATGACCCGGACCACCGGGAAACCGGCGGGCAGCTTGTTCTCGAAACGCACGGTCGGCACGCCCGCCGCGAGCGACACCACGACCGCCTCGCGGTCGGACTCGCCCAGCTCGGCCTTGGCCAGCTCGGTCAGCACACCGTCCACGTCCTGCGGCTTCACCGCGATCACGATCAGATCCGCGCCGATCACAGCGTCGCCGACCGAATCGGTAACTCGGATCCCGAACCGCTGCGCCAGCAACTCGGCCCGCGGCTTCACCGGCTCGACGACCACCAGATCCTTGCTCGCCCGCCCGGATTCGAGCAGACCGGCCAGCAATGCCTCACCGATCCGGCCGCCGCCGATCACCGCAATCCTCGTCATGGTTTTCAGGCTAGTCCGCCTCTCCGGGACCTCAGCGCACGGCCTGGGAGCCGTTCGCCGTTGGGGACGCGTGGTGCGGTTGGGAGCAATCCTGATTTTGGGGGTGCCCCGGGAGTTACCCCGACCGGAACCAATGCCGTTGTCGCGTTGAGCAACGGGACAGCACACCTGCGCGGCTTGGCAAGGGTGGTGGGGGCATTTCTGGGGGTGGGGTTTTTTCTTGCGAATGTGTTTGCATTCGTGAGAATTGTTGGGGGGAAAGTGATCTCGGTTAGCGGGGTTGGGGGATCAAGGCCAGTTGACGGCTTTGGGCGACTATCGCGCCGGTCGAGTCGATGACCAATTGGTCCTCGTCGAACATGCGGGCGCCCACCTCGCGGGCGTGGGCGATCACGCGGAGCCAGCCGGGGGCGGGGCGGCGGCGGAGGTAGGTCGTCATCTGAACCGTTGGGGCCCAGCCGAAGTGGCCGAGGTTCATCGGGACCGGGGGGCTCATGTCGGCGGCCATCATGGCGAAGAAGGCGGCCACGTCGGGGAGTTGCTCGTCGCCCTCGCGGGGGCGAATCCACAGGCGCAGGCGGGGTTCGGCGGTTTCGCCGGACAGGAAGCGGGCCCACTTCGTGTCGATGGCGACCGAAGAGCCCTGTGCCACATGGACGATCTTGCCCATCGGGCTGTCGCCGTCGTAGCCCATCGCGCCGGCGTCGGGCTCGGCGGGCATGTCGCCGGCGTGGTCGGCGGCGAAGGCCGGGGCGGCGCCGTCGTCCAGGTGGCTGAAGGTGAAGGCGGTGTGCACCAGGGTGCGGCCGTTCTGGATCAGGCTCGCGTCGAGCAGGCAGATCTGACGGCCGAGTTTGCGGGTGCGGACCTCGTACTCGACCGCGCCCGGATCCGGGGCGCCCAGGAAGTCGGTGCTGGCGGAGATGGGGAACATGGCCGCCTGCTCGGGCGCGGTGCGGCGCAGCCACGCGGTCGCGGCGGCGGCGCTGCCCGCGACCATGGTGCCGCCGTGCAGTTTCTTGCCGATGGTCCAGATGTCCTCGATGACGCCGGCGTAGCGCCCGGCGCCCGGATCGGCCGACGGCAGCTCGGTGACCGCGCAGACGCGGCTGAAGGGCGCGGTCTGCTCCACGAGGGCCTGTTCGAGGTCGACGGTCAACTCCGTTGTCATCCGCTGCGTTCCTTCCGCTGATCGGTTTGTACAGCGTACAAGCGCCGGGTACACCAATCGGTATTCCCGTGGCGGGAATCACTGGCGCGGCAGGACGGCGCGGCCGCACTCCCCCGCGGCCGGTTCCGGGCCCCTCAGCGGCGGCTGGCGGCCGTCGGCTCCGGTTCCGGGGCCGGAGTGGGGGTGACGCCGTTCAGGTGCTTACGAGCGAAGGTGAGCGCCCGGTTGAGCATGGCCGCCCGATCCATCGTGGTGCGGGCCATCTGGGTGTTGACCTCGATCACGGCCTGGCCGTCGAAGCCGCCGGCGGTGAGCATCGCGCACAGCTCGGCCACCGGCTGGGTGCCCTCGCCCGGAATCAGGTGCTCGTCGGTCGCCGCCCCGCGACCGTCCGCCAGGTGCAGATGCGTCAGGCCCGCGCCCATGCGGCGGGCGAGCTCCAGCGGATCCACCCCGGCGGTCGCGGTGTGCGAGCTGTCCAGGGTGTAGTGCCGGTACCCGGTGTCGGTCGGATCGTAGGAGGGGCTGAACGTCGTGAACGAGGGCCCGGGACCGCCGCGGCGTTCCAGGCGGCGAATCGAGCTGCCGCGGAACAGCGTGTCGGCGCGCATGGGGAACATGTTCTCCACCGCCACCGCGATCGGGCTCTCGTTCTCCAGGTCGGCCACCTGCTGCGCGAACCCCTCCGCGTAGCGGCGCTGCCAGCGGAACGGCGGATGCACCACCACCGTGGCCGCGCCCAGCGCCTCGGCCGTGTGCACGCTGCGCCGCAGTTTCGCCACCGGGTCCGACCCCCAGACCCGTTGCGAGATGAGCAGACACGGCGCGTGCACGGCCAGCACCGGCACGTCGTACTTGTGCATGAACGACTGCACGGTGGAGATGCTCTGACTGGCCGGTTCCGCCCACACCATGAGTTCGACTCCGTCGTAACCCAATTCGGCCGCGTAGCGGAACGCGGCCTCGGTGTTCTCCGGATAGACCGACGCGGTGGAAAGCCCGATCCGGACTTCCGCCCGCCCCGCTCGGTCCTCGATGTTCGCCCCCTGCACGATATTCCCCACTGCTGCTCCCTGCTCAGTTCGTACTGAGTAGAAAGGCTAGCGGTCCCAGCGTCACGAAGACGCCCACGACGACCGCAATCACAGTGCTGAAAATATCGTCGGTCCGGCGCAGCACCCGTACGAGCGCGACCAGACCGAGGATGACGATCATCGACAGGGCCAGGGCAACCCACGGGAGCATTTCCCACAGCCGCTCGAAACCCTTGAACAGCAACATGCCCGCGACCGCCGCGCCCGTGCTCTGCCCGGCCAGCACCAGCCACTGCCGGCGATGCTCCTCGTCGTCGGAGAGGTCGGCCCGGGCCCGCGAAGGCGCCGGGCGCGCCCGCCGCGCGGCCCGCGAGGCGACCGCCGACAGCCGCCCGACCACCGAGGTGCCGGGCTCGTCGTCGTAGTCGTCGTCCTCGTCGTCGTCGAGCGGCTCGTAGACGTCGGTCAGATGCTCGTCGAGATCCCGCTCCCGGACCGCGGCGCCGCCGCGGCGCCGGGTACCGGCCCCGCGACGTTTGCCACCGCGTCGCGAATCATGTTCCGCGCGTTGCTCATCGCGTTCGAGTCGATCCCGGAGCATCTCTCCGGCAACCGTCTCGCCCGACATGAGCATCTGATCCTGATCCGCGGCGGACCAGCTCGGGTTCGCGTCGGCCCGGTCCCGCGGCCCGTCGGCCCGATTGCGCGGCAGCAATTCGGTCCGGTCGTGCGGGGCGGCCTCGGGCACGGCGCCGGCGGCAGGTCGCCGGCGCGCAGACCAGGACGGCAGCCCGGCCCGCTCCTCGTGCTCGACGCGGGCGTTGTGCTCGGCACGGCCGTCGCGCAACTGCTCGTCGTGCCGCCGGCCGCCGGGTAGCCGCTGAATCTCCGGCTGCCGCGGCGGTTCGGGATCCCGCTGGGATTCGCCCTGCCACGGCGGCACCTCGGCCTGGCGCTGCTCGCCCTGCCACGACTGTTCGCCCTGCCACGGCTGCTCGGCCTGGCGCTGCTCCCCCGGCCACGGCTGCTCGGAATGCCACTGCTGCGGCTGACGCGGCGGTTCGGGCGGGCGCTGGGGCTCGGGCCGGCGCGGCGGTTCGGGCTGCCACGGCTGCTCGGCCGGGCGCTCGGCCACGTTCTGCCGCTGCGCTTCCGCGTGCCTGCGCGCGGACCGCGACATGGGCGGGGCGGCGATGGGTGCGGCCGGTGCGGCCGCCTGCGGCGGTTCGAAGCCGCGCGACGGCGGGCTCGATAGCGGGTCGGGCGACCAGGCCGGTGCCGGGTCCCAGCCGCGGGCGGCGTCGTCGTTGCGGCTGAGCGAGCTGTTCAGGGCACCCATCGCGCTGTCCGCGCGGCCGGGATCCTGCCCGCGGAAGGGCTGGACGTCCTCGGTGTTCTCGTCGTCCGGATCGAAGCGCCGCCGGCGGCCGCCCTCGGCCGGCGCGGGCGGGGCGCTGCGGTCCAGTTCGTTCAGCGGCACCTCGGCCGAGAGCGGATCGGGCTTGCGGCGGCGGCCGCTGCGCGGCGCTTCCGCGGCCGGCCCCGGTAGCGGGGGCGCGGCGGGGGCCAGCGGATCGTAGAACGAGATCGGTCCCGACAACGGGGAGTACTCGGGCGTCGGATCGGGTACCGAGTAGGAGGGATAGTCCGCCTGCGGGGCGGACGAATACGACGAGGCGCCCCCGAAGTCACCGGAATCTCCGGAATAGTTCGGGTATTCCGCATAATTTGCGTTCGATTGGTCCGAATAATTCGAAAAGTTTGAATAGTCCGATTCGCCCGAATCAGCCGGGGGTGAGGGATCAGCCGCGCCCTGTTCCAGCGCGTCGTCCGGCGCGGCGTGCGACGAGGATCCGTTCCGGACCGTCGGTATATCGCCGGTCAGATCGGCGACCGATAGGCCGCGCCCGCTCCTTCGCCTGCGCCCGCCACCAGCGGCGGGCGGTGCACCCTGTCCGTTTCGCGCCAAAAGTTCGGCAACGGACAGTTGACTAATATCCTCGGTCATCGAGACACCGTTTCGATCGTGCCCGGCTGGCCGCCGTTGGGACCACCAGTTATCGGCTCATTATCCAGGTCGGTATCAAGTTTTCGCAGGATCAAACCTTCCCGCAGTGCCCAGGGGCAAATTTCTAGCGTATCCAATGACAATGCCCGCATACTCGCCTCCGCGACCAGCGCGCCGGCCACCAATTGCTGTGACCGATCGGAACTTACGCCTTCCAATTCTGCCCGGTCCGCGGCTGTCATTCTCGATATGAACGCAATCAGCTGTCGCAGGCTGGAACTCGTGAGGGTACGCCGCACCCGCGGACCCGCCGAGGAGGGGGCCGAACCGGTCAAACGGGCCAGCGAGCGGAAAGTCTTGGACGTGCCCACCGCCAGATCCGGGCGGCCGGCCTCGAGCAGCTGCTTGGACGGCAGCACCAGCTCGGCGTCGAGCCAATCCCGCAGCACCGCGACCCGGCGCTTGCCGGGCGGGTCGTGATGCAGCCAGTCCCGCGTGAGCCTGCCCGCGCCCAGTTGCAGCGACAGCGCCGTGTCGGGCACCTCGTCGGCGCCGTTGCTCATTTCGAGCGACCCGCCGCCGATGTCGAGGTTCAGGATCCGCCCCGCGCTCCAGCCGTACCAGCGCCGCACCGCCAGGAAGGTGTGCCGGGCCTCGTCGGCGCCGCTGAGCACCTTGAGCTTGACCCCGGTCTCGGCGCGCACCCGCGCCAGGACCTCCTCGGAATTCGTCGCCTCGCGCACCGCCGAGGTGGCGAAGGCCATGAGCTCCACGCACCCGGAAGTCTTTGCGATACTGGCGAATTCGGCGACCGTGGCAATGAGCCGCGCCGATCCGCCGGGCGTGATCCGGCCCTGGTCGTCCATGCTCTCCGACAGGCGCAACGTCGCCTTCGTAGAACTCATTGGCATCGGGTGGCCACCGCGATGCGCGTCCACCACGAGCAGGTGGACGGTATTGCTTCCCACATCCAGTACACCGAGCCGCACATGAACACGGTACTGGGTGCGTCACGGCTTCAGGCCAGGCGACTGAGCTGTTAGCGTTCCACGGCGTGACGGCAGGTGCATCCGCGAGTGGCCCCACCGGGCTGCGACCAGCGGCGAAGATCGACCCGGCTCCCGAAGTAGAGCTCGACTTCCCGCGCGAGTGGATCGAGTTCGTCGACCCAGCAAATGACGAGCATTTGATCGCGGCGGACATGACCTGGCTGTTGTCGCGCTGGACGTGCGTTTTCGGCACTCCGGCATGCCAGGGCATCATCGCCGGGCGCGAGGACGACGGCTGCTGTTCGCACGGCGCGTTCCTGTCCGACGAGGAGGACGGCAAGAAGCTGCACCGGGCTGTGAAAATGCTCACACCCGACGATTGGCAGCTCATGGGCGAGGCGGTCGACGACAAGGGCCGGGTCCGCAAGAAGCTGTATCTGGAAGAGGACGACCTCGACGACGAACCCGCGTTGCGCACCCGGCGTTTCGACGGCGCGTGCATCTTCCTGAACCGCGCCGGCTTCGACAAGGGCCTGGGCTGCGCGTTGCACACCATGGCCCTGCGCGAGGGCCTGGAGCCGCTCACCGTCAAGCCCGAGGTGTGCTGGCAGCTGCCGATCCGGCGCACCCAGGACTGGGTGGAGCGGCCGGACGGGGTGGAGATCCTCAAGACCGTCATCGGCGAATACGACCGGCGCGGCTGGGGTTCGGGCGGACTCGACCTGAACTGGTACTGCACCGGCTCCCCGGACGCGCACGTCGGCACCCGCCCGGTGTGGGAGGCGTACGCGCCGGAATTGATCGAACTGCTCGGGCAGGTCGCCTACGACGAGCTGGCAGCACACTGCCGGCGACGCCAGGGTCTCGGCATCGTCGCGGTGCACCCGGCCACGGCGATCGCCCAGCAGAAGGCGGCCGCGGAGCAGGCGGCGGCGAAACAGGAAGCGGCGCACACCAAGAAGTCCGCGGCCGCCGCGGCGAAGATTCCCGGGGTCAAGAAGGCCGCGGCCGCCAAGCGCGGTTGACAACCCACCGGTAACTTTCTGAAAGCACGTATTTTCACTTCACTGCTCACCTACTGTGCGAGCGACCCCTCCCCCTCACGGGGTCGCAGTACAGGAGAGATACATGAGCAACACTTCAGCCTTCCGGCGACCGCTCGGTCTGGGCCTGGCCGGGCTGGCCGTGGCCACCGGCGTCGCCGTCGTGCTGGCGAACCCCGCAACCCCGGAAGCCACCGCCGCGGTGGACCGGATCACCGTCTCCGGCTCGGACCACAAGGTCAACCAGACCTACAACCTGCACGCCGATCTCAGCGGCGCGTCCTTCGGCCTGCTGGTCTACTGGAAGGACAACGGCCAGGCCATCACCAGCCCGGCCGCCCAGGTGCCGTGGCCCGCGTACAACACCAGCACCGACTGGACCCCGCGCACGGCCGGGGTACACACCATCACCCTCACCCAGGGCAGCAGCACCAAATCGCTCGTGGTGAACGTGAGCGACGGTTCGGCGCCGACCACCACGCCGCCGGTCACCACGACCCCGCCCGTCACCACCGAGCCCCCGGTCACGACGACGCCCCCGGTCACCACCGAGCCCCCGGTCACCACCACCCCGCCGGTCACCACCACGCCGCCGGTCACGACGACCCCGCCGGTGACGACCGAGCCGCCCGTCACCACCACCCCGCCGGTCACGACCGAGCCCCCGGTGACCACCACCCCGCCCGTCACGACCGAGCCGCCGGTGACCACCACCCCGCCGACGACCACCAAGCCGGCCGGCAGCGGCAGCTCCGATCTGCTGCCGTTCTGATTCCGGTTCCGGCCGGTCACACGGTGGCCCGCTAGCTCCTGGTTCATCGACAGCAAGATCGCGGGCAGTGCGGGATTGCCGACGATGAACAACCACGCGAGCTCGATATCGAGCCCCCGGCGGTAGGAGACGTGGTGGATGTGGCGAAAAACCCCTGGTCAAGCCATATCCACCACAACCAAGCGGACGCTTGTTTGATAGATTTCCCGAAACGCCTGCATTTCACACACCGTCTCCCTTAGGGTGCACAGGCCCGCACACCCCCGCGGGCAGCAACATCCCAGGAGACGACACACATGCGCATCACACCCTCGAGGACCGCGCGCCGGGCGGGTGCCGGAATCACCGGTTTCGCCGCCCTGGCGGCGACAGCCGTGCTCGCGGCCCCGCAGGCCGTCGCGGCGGTCGACAGCGTGACCGTCGACGGCTCGGATCACCGGGTGGGCACCGAGTACACGATCTCGGCCACGCACAGCGGCGCCGCGGCCGGACTGCTCGTGTACTTCAGCGACAACGGCGAATTCATCGGCGGCCCCAAGGTGCCGTGGCCCGTCGGGCAATCCAGCATCGCCTGGACCCCCGCGACGACCGGCAAGCACATCATCACCGTCGAACAGGGCGGGTACACCCGCTCGGTCGTGGTCGAGGTCCGGGACGCGCCCCTGGGATCGGGCAGCTCCACCTCCGGCAGCGGATTCGGACCGGCCGGGCCGCTCGGCAGCGGATCCAGCGGCACCACCGGCAACAAGTAACCGCGGCCGAGACCACCGAGAACAGGACACCCCCATGAGCATTCTTTCCCGCCGCCTCGGCGCGGGCGTGGCGAGCCTCGCCGCCGCCGCGTCCATCGCGGTCTTCGCCGCGCCCAACGCCGCCGCCACCGTGGACAGCATCACCGTCTCGGGCAGCAACCACGAGATCAACAAGGAGTACACCCTCAGCGCAAAGCTCAGCGGCGCCGGCATCGGCCTGCTCGTCTACTGGAGCGTCGACGGCGAGGACCTGAGCGGGCCCAAGGTGCCCATGCCGATCGGCCAGTCCAGCTACCCGTGGAAGCCGACCAAGGCGGGCAAGCACCTCATCACCTGTTCGCAGGGCGGCAGCACCAAGACCATCGAGGTGACCGTCGTCGACCCGTCGAATCCGGGCCCGGTCGATCCCGGCAACCCCGGCACCCCCGGCGGCGAGAACGGCGGCACCGGCAGCGCGGGCGGACTCGGCGGTCTGCTGGGCGGATTGACCGGCAGCGCGGGCAAATAGCGGCGCGAGAGCACCGGGCGAGTAGCCGGCACACCGAGCCCGCCGCCACCGACGCGGCGGGCTCGACCCGAGCTGTCCGGCGACCGGCGTGCGCGAGGTGGCCGGGCGCACAGCGCTACTCGATCCATAGCGAACAGGTGTGATTCATTCGACACCGGTGAACAGCCGGTGAACAACGCCACCGCACCCCAGCGGCATTCGAATCACTGTGCGCGCAAACCTGTTTCGCGCGACCTTCCGAGCGTTGACCTCGGGTTGTGAGCGCCCGGCAGCGCGCGCGACATCGGCAGGCCATTGCGCATTCACCGGGGCGTGTTAGACATTCGCCTCATGATCAAGAAGTCGTTCGCCGTCGCCGCGCTGGCCGCCGGCGCCGTGCTCGCCCTCGCGCCCATCGCCGGTGCCGACAACGTCGACCCCGCCCGGTTCTCCGACCGCACCGCCGATTTCGTGCCCTACAACGATCTCGACGTGCTCAACGCCAAGGCGAACGGCAAGCTGGTCATCGTCAGCCCCTACGGCACCAGCCAGACCATCGCCTGCCGCGGCAACGGCCAGGACGTGGCCTGGTACGACTGCAAGCAGCAGGACGCCCTGGGCTGGATCAACCTCCAGCAGCAGGAGCTCCCGGTCCTGGGCACCGCCTGGGTCTACACCCTGCAGAACGACCCGAACGCCTAGGGTTCGAGCACCGAAAAAGCGCCCACCTTCGAATTCGAAGGCGGGCGCTGTTCTATTTCTGCGCGATAACCGATTTCGCGAGGGAGGCCGGCGACTTCCCGGCCACCTCGACATCGGTTCGACGCCTGACCGCGGGCACGCGGCCGAAAGCCCGGACGGCTCACGGCCGCGCGCTGAAGTCGCGGAGCGGCGGTCGAGCTCAGGCTTCCAGCTTGTACCCGAGGCCGCGGACCGTCACCAGGTGCTCGGGCTTGGCCGGATCGGCTTCGATCTTCGAGCGCAGGCGCTTGACGTGCACGTCGAGGGTCTTGGTGTCGCCCACGTAGTCGGCGCCCCAGACGCGGTCGATCAGCTGCCCGCGGGTCAGGACGCGACCGGAATTGCGGAGCAGGTACTCCAGCAGGTCGAACTCCTTGAGCGGCAGGGTGACCGGACGGCCGTTGACCTGCACGGTGTGGCGGTCCACGTCCATGCGGACCGGGCCCGCTTCGAGCACGCTGGTCTCGCTGCCGCCCTCGGGCTCGTCGCCGACGCCGCGGCGCAGCACCGCGCGGATGCGGGCGATGAGTTCGCGTGAGGAGTAGGGCTTGGTGACGTAGTCGTCGGCGCCCAGCTCCAGGCCGACCACCTTGTCGATCTCGCTGTCGCGCGCGGTCACCATGATGACGGGCACGCTGCTGCGCACGCGCAGCTGCTTGCACACGTCGGTGCCGCTCATGCCGGGCAGCATGAGATCGAGCAGGACGATGTCCGCACCGGAACGATCGAACTCCGACAGCGCGGAGGGGCCGTCACCGACCACGGTGACCTCGAACCCCTCCTTGCGCAGGAGGAATGCGAGCGGATCGGCCAGCGACTCCTCGTCCTCGACGATCAGGACACTCGTCATCGGGTTGCCTCCACACCGTTGGTTCTGGCCCGCCCGAGGGGGCGCGGGCCGGTTTCCTTCTTCACCACCGGAATCCCGGCGGCAAGCTTGTTGTCCACACCGTGCTCGTCGCCGGGGTGGGCCGGGACGCGCAGGGTGAACGTCGACCCCGTGCCCAGCTTGCTCCACAGCGTGATCTCACCGTTGTGGTTGGCGGCCACGTGCTTGACGATAGCCAGCCCGAGCCCGGTACCGCCGGTGGCGCGCGAGCGCGCCTTGTCGGCCCGGAAGAATCGTTCGAAGACCCGTTCCTGATCTTCCTTGGCGATGCCGATGCCGCGATCGGTGACCGCGATGTTGACGTAGCCGCCGCGCAGCGCCCGGCTCACCGACACGTGCGCGCCGCGCGAGGAGTACGCGATGGCGTTCTCCACGAGATTGGACAGCGCCGTGACCAGCAGGGTCTGATCGCCGAGCACCTCGAGGCCGCTGTTGGCGTCGGTGCTGACGGTGATGCCCGCGACGTCGGCGGTGTTGCGGGAGCGCTCGATGGCCTGGGCGACGACCGAGTCGACGTCGACGGCGTCGAGTTCGGGCAGCTTCTCCGCGCCCTGCAGGCGGGACAGCGCGATCAGCTCGGTGACCATCTTGCCCATGCGCCGGGCCTCGCCGTGCAGGCGCTCGCCGAAGTGCCGGACCGAGTCCGGATCGTCCGCGGACTCCAGCAACGCTTCGGCCAATAGCGACATGGCGCCGACCGGCGTCTTGAGTTCGTGGCTGACGTTGGCGACGAAATCGCGGCGGGTGGCTTCCATGCGGGCCTGCTCGGAATCGTCGTCGGCGAAGAGCACCACGAAGTTGGGGTTCTCCTGCGACAGCGGGCGGGCGACGCCGCGCACGGCCAGCCGGGCCCGGCCGGGCATGGGGATCTTGGCGGTCAGTTCGAACTCGACGTCCGAGCCACCGGCCAGCACCTGCTGCACGGCGGCCCACGCGCGTTCGTCCAGCAACCGGTCGTGCACCACGCCCAGCTCCTCGGCACGCGGGTTGACCAGCACGACATCGCGATACTTGTCGACCACCGCGATGCCGCTCTCGGAGGCGAGCACGATGAGATCGAGGACCTGGGACATGGTCAGCCCCGAATCGGAGGCCACCCGGCGCTGCTCCTGACGCGCGGTGACATAGGGAATGAGCAATCCACCGACAGCCAGTCCAACGACGGCCGCCAGGACTGCCAACAGCACGGCCTGTGGAACGCTCACACTGTGAATCGTACGGTCGCCGACCGGGGGGCAAACCCCGGGTGGGGCAAGTTTCACGCAGGTCACAGGGGCTTACGCGGGTGTTGGCCCGGCGTTCACGCAATGTTCGAATTACGCGGGGTCTGTTTCTGGCGGATTCTCGGCAAACCTCCGGCGAGATGACTTGCGCGACCGGCCAGTTCAGTCCGTTTCGTCCCGGTAGAGCGAATTGCGCACCAGCTCACCGTGCTCGTCCACCCACTCTCCCAGCGCGAAAATCGGTACGAGCAGGTCGATTCCGGCACGCGTGAGCCCGTACTCCACCCGCGGCGGCGCCTCGGCGTACCGCCGCCGCTCGACCAATCCCATCGTTTCCATGCGCCGCAGGGTCTGCGTCAGCATCTTCTGGCTGATGGTCCCGATCTCCCGCCGCAGGTCCACCGGCCGCATGGGCCCGTCCCGCAGCGTGTAGACGATGACCGTCAGCCACGAGTTCCCGAACAGATCCACCGCGAGCCGCGCCGGGCAGTCCGCCTCGCGCCCCCCGTATTCCGCGAACTCGACCCGGGTCGGCTCGCCCTCTCCCGGTCCCGATTCATCGGCCTCCACCCGCGCCGGCACGGTACTGCCCGGCATCTCGACCCGCCTTCCGGATGACTCGCCGCTCGATTCCGCCACCGCACCCCCGGTCTCGCCGCTCCCGAGCTTTCTCGCCGGACGCTGCGCGACAGCCGCACGCCCGGGCGCCCGCATCGCGAGGGGGATCGGCTGCGAGTCGGGTTGTTTCGCGTAGTCCACGACGGTGTGCGCCCCCGGCTCGACCGTCATCCTCCGCGGCTCGGGCGCGGGCTCGGGCTGCGGTGACGAGTTCGGTGCGGCGGTCACGGGTTTCAGCGTGCCACCTCGATACGCACCTCGAGGTGCTCATCGCGGTTTCTACCGTCGAATTCGCAAGCACGAGTGAGGAGTTCACATGCGAATCGGAATCATCGGGGCGGGCGCCATGGCCCGTGCGCTCGGCGGCGGGTGGGCCGCGGCCGGGCACGAGATCGTGGTCGGGGCACGCGACGCGGAGCGGGCGGCCGGGGCGGCGGCGGAGATCGGGGGCGGCGCGCGGGGCGGGACCATCGCGGACGGGGTGCGGTTCGGGGAGGCGGTGCTGCTGGCGGTGCCGGTCTCGGCGTTGGGCGAGGTGCTCGCCTCGGGTGACTACGCCGGGCGGACGATCGTGGACTGCACCAACGCTTTCGCCCCGGACAGCGGGAAGTTCGTGCTCGCCGAGGACGCGGTGGCCGAGCGGATCGCGGCGACCGCCGCCGGGGCGCACGTGGTGAAGGCGTTCAACCTGTGCGCTGCCGAGGTGTGGGCCGTGACGGCCCGCGAGTTCGACGGGCAGCCGCTGCTGGTCCCGCTGTGCGGGGACGACACGACCGCCGTGGCCCGGGTGGCGGCGCTCGCCCGGGATCTGAAGCTGGAGCCCTTCCACGCCGGCGGCCTGGCCCAGGCGCGCTTCCTCGAAGCCACCTCGGCCTTCGTGGTGGGGCAGTGGTTCGGCGGGCACGACGCCCGGGCGATGTTCCCGCCACTGTCGGCTACTTTCGCCGAGGTCGACGGGTAGGCAGTCGACGGACAGACCCACCGGCGCGCCGCCGTCGAGCCGGCGGCCGCGCGCGGCGGTAGCCCGGGGAAACGATGCGCCCCCGATCGAGCCGCGACCAGGGGCGCATCGTCCGGCGTTCACGGCTCCGCCGGGCGTGACCATCGTTCAGCGTTCGCGACGCAGCAGCGTCCCCGGCGGACGTAACCATCGTTCAGCGGAGCGCACCGCGGCCGCCGGCGGCGATCACCAGCCCGGGTTGCCCCGGACCGGGATGTTCACGAAGCTCGGGGCGGCCGGGTCCAGCAGCAGGTGCTGGGGGCGCAGGCCCGAGTCGATCATCATGGCGGTGATGGGCAGGCCCTTGGGGAAGTTGCCCGCGTAGACGTCGACGCGCAGGCGGTGACCCGGTTGCAGGATCGCCTCGACGGCCGCGACCGAGATGTCCAGGGGCACGGGCACTCCCGGTTCGGTGCGCTGCCGGGTATCGAGGGACAGGTCGGGCACCGGGTCGATGTAGTCGCCGTTCGGCAGGCGGGTGCTGCGGGCCTCGTCGATGGTGCGCAGCGAGGCGACCAACTGTCCCGTGGACAGGGTGACCGAGCGGCCGTCGGGTGCGACGTCGTTGACGGTCACGGACCAGTAGCCGTCGGCGGCGTCGTGAACGGTGTTGAGGCGCACCGCGATCGGGCCGGAGATGACGGTGGGTTCGGCCACGGGCGCGCTGGTGAAGGTGAGCCCGTTGGACTCGTGGATGCGCGAGTCCTTCCCGCAGGCGTCGATGATCGAGACGATGCCGATGGTCTCCTGGGCGGCGTCCCGCGAGCACAGTCCGGTCAATCCCGGTGCGACGGTGAGCAGGTCGGGGCCGGCCGGTTCGGTGAACAGCGACCCGTCGTGCACGCTGTGCCCGCCGGTGCCGCTCGGCGCGGCGGCCAGGTACATGCGCCGGTACTCCGCACTCGCTCCGGGGATCACCGCGGCGTCGGAACCGCCGGTGTCCGTGGCGAGTTCCCCGAAGCCCGGCGCGGTGATCCACCCGCCGCCCTGCTGTTTCATGGTGACCGGCCCGAATCCGTCGATGCCGTTGTCGATTCCCTTGAGCCACCTGTCGAACCACGCGCGCTGGAGCACGTCCATGCGCGGCGGCAGCCCCGGCCGCCCGGATTCGTTCCCGTTGGAGATGTGGTAGCCGTCGCCGACGAGCATCTGTTTCTGCCCGGCGGGCAACGGGATTCGGCGGTACACGTCGGCCTGGGAGGCGACGAACACGTCGTGCCAGCCGCCGGTGATGAAGGTGGGCACGGTGATCCGCTCGGGCGCGGTCTCCCAGGACAGCCGCGCGGGGCTGTCCGAGTCGAGCAGTTGGCGCACCTTGGGACTCAACGCGTCGATGTCCGGCTGCAGGAACACCTCGAGGAACGCGTCCACGAACGTGAACGGATCCTGCATTCGACTGGCCAGCCAGTTCATGTCGAAGCGCCCCTGTATCAACGAGGCGACGTCGGGCACCAGCTTGCCGCCGTTCACCGCCGCCAGCCACATGGGCATGAACGTCACGCCGATGGCCCCACCGGGTGCGACGAGATCGCGAAAGGGGTTGCGGCTGGGCACGACCGGGAAAATGGTCTTGAGCGCCGGCGGATTCTTCGCCGCCGCCTGCAACTGATTCAGCCCCGAATAGGAGATGCCCGCCATTCCCACGTCACCGGTGGACCAGTGCTGCCGCGACGCCCAGTCGATCACCTCGAGGGTGTCCTGCTGCTCGCGCGCACCGAGCAGATCCCAGATGCCCTGGGAGAAGCCGGTTCCCCGCACATCCACCACGACCTGCGTGTACCCCGACCTGATGAGCTGCCGGTCCACGGTGAACGTGCGCAGCAGTCCCCCGCCCAGCGCCCTGGTCAGGTCGGTGATGCCGGAGAACGGCGTCCCGGTCAGGTCCAGATCCCGGAAGGCCCGCACCAGCGCGTCCGACAGCCCCGGCACCGACAGCGCCGAATCCGCGATCATGGACCCGAGTTTCGTGTACGGCGTCATGTTCACGATGGTCGGCGTCGGGGTGTCGATCGGCCGCCCGGACGCGTCGGCGGGCCGGTAGACGTTCGCCTTCAGCACGGTGCCGTCACCCATGGTGATCGGCACGTCCCATTCGATGTTCACATGTGGGTAAACCTGTGGATCATCGTGCGTCGCAGCCCATTGCGCGCCCGCAGCGCCACCGTCCGGTCCGACCGGAGTGACTGCCGCGGCGGGCGTGAGGAATTGCGCGGTGGCCGTGACCGCGGTCGCCACGACCACGGCCTTCGCCACCAGGGATCTGAATCGGAATCGCACTGTGCCCCAACCACTTCTTCGTCCGACGGGTGGTCGTGACACTAGGTCGCGCACAGGGTGTCTGGGCCAGTTCGGCCGAAGTCTGTCAGGGTGCACAAAAGAAAAGACCCCGGTTGTGCACGTCGTTGTGCACAACCGGGGAGCTCATATCCGGGCCGCGTCGATCACCAACCGGTGTTGCCGCGCACCGGAATGTTCACGAAGCTCGGACGATTCGGGTCGAGCTGCACGTGCTGCGGCCGCAGTCCGGTGTCCAGGAGCATCGGGAGGATGGGCAGCCCCTTGGGGAAGTTGCCCGCGAACACGTCCACCCGCAGGCGATGTCCCGGCTGCAGCACGGCTTCGGTGCCGCTGAGCGGAATGTCGAGGGTGGTCGCCTCACCAGGCACGACCGGCAGCTGCTTGTCGAGCGAGGTGAACAGGCGCGGATCGGTGTAGTCGCCGTTCTCGGACCGGGCGCTGTTGGCGTCGTCGACCTCACGCAGCGAGGCCATGACCTGCCCCGAGGTCAGCACCGTGGAGGTGCCGTCCGGCGCGACGTCGTTGACCGTGACGGTCCAGTACCCGTCCTCGGCGTCCTGAACGGTGTTGAGCCGCACCGCGATCGGACCCGAGACCGTGGTGGCCTCCAGCACCGGCGCGCTGGTGAAGGTCAGGGCGTTGGTCTCGGAGATGCGAGAGTCCTTGGCGCACATGTCGATCAGCGAGAGCACACCCGCGGTGGCCTGCGCGGCGTCGTTGGAGCACAGGGTGGTGAGCCCCGGGGCGACGCTCAGGCGCGCGAGGTCACCGTTGGCCTCGGCGGTCAGCGAGCCGTCGTACAGCCCGTTGGAGGTGCCGCTGGCCTGCGCCGAGAGATACATGCGCCGGTAGCGAGCCGCCTCGGAAACCGGTGCGGAGGAACCGAATCCGTTCTGGGTGATCCAGCCGCCGCCCTGCTGGCGCAGCGTGACCGGGCCGTAGGAGTCGATGCCGTTGTCGATGCCCTTGAGGTGCTTGTCGAACCAGGCGCGCTGGAGCACGTCCAGGCGCGGCGGCAGGCCGGGCCGACCGGCTTCGGCGCCCGAGGTGGCGTGGTAGCCGTTGCCCATGAGCAGCTGCTTCTGCGTGCCCGGCGCGAGCGGCAGCTCGTTGTAGATCTTGGTCTCGGAGTAGGTGAACAGGTCGTGCCAGCCGCCGACGACGAAGGTCGCGGCCCGGATCTGCGAGGGATCGCCCAGCCAGCCCTGCCGGGCGACCGAGAGATCGTTGAGCATGTCCCGCACCCGCGGATCGAGGTTGGCCATATCGGTGGTGGTGTACGCCGACATGAGCACGTCGAGGTAGGTGTACGGGTCCGCCGCGCGGTCCTGCAGCCAGTTGAAGTCGAACTTGCCCTGCGCGATGGCGGCCAGGTCCGGCAGCCACTTGAGGCCGTTGATGGCGCTGAGCCACAGCGGGATGAAGTTGAAGCCGAAGCCGCCGCCGGGCGCGAGCACGTCGTTGACCAGATCACTGCCGGGCACCACCGGGAAGATGGCCTTGAGCGCCGCGGGCCGCTTCTCCGCCGCCTGCACCTGGTTGATGGCCGAGTAGGACAGCCCGCTCATGCCGACGTTGCCGGTGGACCAGGGCTGGGCCGCGGCCCAGTCGATGACCTCGACGGTGTCCTGCTGTTCGCGCTGGCGCAGCATGTCCCACGCGCCCTGCGAGAAGCCGGTGCCGCGCACATCGACGACGATCTGCGTGTAGCCGGACTTGATGAGCGAGCGGTCGACGCTGAAGTTGCGCAGCTGGCCGTTGCCGACGGAGTTGAGCAGTTCGCCGAAGCCGGTGATGGGGGTTCCGGTCAGATTGATCGACCGGAAAAGGTTGACCAGCGCGTCACCGAGGCCCGGGATCGCGAAGGCGCTGTCGGCGACGTTCGAGACCAGCTTGGTGTACGGCGTCATGTTGACGACGGTCGGCGTCGGGACGTCCACGGCCCGGCCGGACGCGTCCGCGGGGCGGTACACGTTGCCCTTGAGGACGGTGCCGTCGCTCATCGTGATGGGGACGTCCCATTCGATGGCGACATTCGGAAATTCCTGCGCCCCATCCTGCGCCGCGGTCCAGGCCGCGCCGGCAACGCCGCCGTCGGGGCCGAAGGACTGCGGGGTGGCATCGGCTGTGATGCCGGTCAAGGGAACGAGTAGAGCTGCCGCGGCAGCCGCCACAGTGGCCCGTAGCGCGTGCTTCATCGAACGTGATCTACCTCTCGCATCTGGTCGAACGACCGGAAGCTTAACTACCGAGAAGTAAGTTGCAAAGCGCGGTTACAGGTATTCATTTTTAATGGGCAATACTTCGGCAAATTGCATTGCAGGTCAGCGCGAATACCCTACGGTGCCGTACTGAGATCTGTGTCACCATTTCTCCATCGACGCTGGTAGATCCGCCGATCAGAGCGCTATTCGCCGCTCCGAATGCCCCGGAAACACAAAACGCGCCGTGCCCGAATTTCTCGGTCACAGCGCGTTCGCGTGAACTACGGCTTACTTAGCGCCCTGGTTCGCCACCGCGGCGGCGCCGGCGGCCGCGGCCTCCGGATCGAGGTAGACGCCCGGGCCCAGCGGGCGCAGGTTCTCGTCGAGCTCGTACTTGAGCGGGATGCCGGTGGGGATGTTCAGCCCGGCGATGTCGTCGTCCGAGATGCCCTCCAGGTGCTTCACCAGCGCGCGCAGCGAATTGCCGTGCGCGGCAATGAGAACCGTCTTGCCCGCGGTCACGTCCTGGGCGATGGTGTCCTCCCAGTACGGCACCATGCGGGCGACGACGTCCTTGAGGCACTCGGTCTGCGGCACGTCGATGCCGGCGTAGCGCGGGTCGTCGTTCTGGCTGTACTCGTTGTCGGCCTCGATGACCGGCGGCGGGGTGTCGTAGCTGCGACGCCACAGCATGAACTGCTCGTCGCCGTACTTTTCCTTGACCTGCGCCTTGTCCTTGCCCTGCAGCGCGCCGTAGTGGCGCTCGTTCAGGCGCCAATCGCGCACGACCGGAATCCAGTGACGATCGCAGGCGTCGAGCGCGTTGTTCGCGGTGCTGATGGCGCGGCGCAGCAGGGAGGTGTAGACGATATCGGGCAGAATCCCGGCCTCGGCCAGCAATTCGCCGGCGCGCTTGCCTTCGGCGACACCCTTGTCCGTGAGCCGGACGTCCACCCAGCCGGTGAACAGGTTGAGGGCATTCCATTCGCTCTCGCCGTGGCGCAGCAGCACGAGGGTGTACGTCATGGGGTCATCCTCCCACGGGCCGGATCACCCGCGGTGAGTCACCCTCGCCGGTGGTCTAGGCCCACTCCACCTCGTCGAACGTCACGGTCAGTCCGTGTCTGCGCGCACTGAACGCGACTTCGACCCGGAGTTCGGAGCGTGCCACGTTCACTTCGCGGACCACCCCGCAGACTCCCGTGAACGGCCCCTGGGGCACGTAGATGACATCACCCGGCGCGAATTTCGGAGACCCCACACCGCCACCGTAATGGGCGCACGAGTGGCTTTCGAGGAAAAGATTCCCGACACGCCCGACCGCAACGGCACCGTGACGCGCCGTAGCGGAGCCGCCGGCCGCTATCCCCCGAGCGCGAGCAGCCCGGCCCCCGCGAGGGTCGCCTGATCGGTCAATTCGGAAGGCACGACGCGCAACTCGTCGAGAAATCGCAGCCGCGCGTGCACGGCGACCGTGGCCCGCAACGGCTCCCACAGCGCCTCGCCCGACTGCGCGAAACCACCGCCGATCACGACCAGATCGGTGTCGAGCAGCGCGGCGGCCGAGGCCACGGCCGTGCCGAGCGCGGAGCCCGCCCGGTGCAGGGCGGCCAGCGCGATCCCGTCCCCGGCCCGGGCGGCCTCGGCGAGTTCGACCCCGCTCTCCCCCGTCCAGCCCTGCCGCCGCGCCCAGCGCACCGATGACGGCCCGCTCGCGACCGCTTCCACACAGCCGAATCCGCCGCAGGCGCACGGTTCCTCGTTGCCCGGCACCACGATGTGGCCCAGGTGCCCGGCATTTCCGGTGCGGCCCACGACGACTCGCCCGTCGGCGACGATGCCCCCGCCGATCCCGGTGGAGACTGTCAGCGCCAGGAAGTCCCGCACCCCGCGTGCGGCGCCCCAGCGCTGTTCGGCCAGCGCCAGGCAGTCCCCGTCGATGGTGAAGCGAATCATGGCCCCGGGGAACAGCTCCCCGACCGCGGCCACCACGTCGAACCCGCCGGCCCACTCCGGAATGTTGATCGGCCCGGTGGTCCCGGTGCGCACGTCGACCGGCCCCGCCGACCCGATGCCCACGGCGGTGACCTCGTCCCCCGCCGCGACGTCCAGCAGCAGTTCCCGGCACGCGTCCCACACCCCGCTCGCGGGCACGGTGATCCGCCGCGCACCCCGCACCGCGCCATCCGAATCAACGGTCCCCGCAGCGAATTTCGTCGCGCCGATATCCAGCGCCAATGCCACCATCGCCGTTACCCCTTCCGCAGCCCTGCGCCGCACCACGGCGGCCCGCGGCGATTGTGCCAGGCGCGAGTGCCCGCGCGGACCGGGCGATCCCCGAGGCTCCCCGCGACGGCGATCCCGGCCGCCGCGCAGGGAACGCCCGCCGTCGCAACACCGGCGTATCCCTCGCATTGCGCGTCGAAGCTCCAGAAGTCGGGCAGACACAGCCCGACGCCGACGACGTGCTCATCCCGGCGCGCGGCGGCGGGCAAGCAGGATCCAAGGCTTGTCGGCCACGTCCGCGTTCGAGCTCCGAATCGGCCGCGCCGACGTAGCTCGACGCCATCCACATCCGGCGATCCTCGCGCGCGGCGGCACCGCGGCGGCGGGTCCTACGGCTTGTCGGCCGAGTCCACCAGGTGTTCGAAGGCGCGCAGGTTCTTCAGCGACTCCCCGCGGGAGACGCGCCATTTCCATTCCCGGCGAATGGATTCCGCGAAACCGAGTTCGAGAATGGTGTTGAAGTCGGCGTCGACGGCCTCGAGGATCTGACCGAACCAGCGGTCGAGTTCGTCGGCGGTGACCGCGTGCGTGGCCAGCCGGCCGACCAGGTAGATGTCGCCCACGTTGTCGAGGGTGTAGGCCACGCCGTACAGCCGGCGATTGCGCCGCAGCAGGAACTTGTAGACGCCCTCGAAGTTCTCGTCGGGCTTGCGGCACACGAACGATTCCATGCGCACGCCGTGCTTGCCGACCTTGACCCCGATGGCCGTCTTGAGCTTGCGCTCACCGGGCAGGATGACGACGAACGTGCCGTCCGATTCCCGCGAGAACTCGATCTCGCGGTCTCGTAGCGTGTCGTCTATGAGCCGAGTGGTCACGTCGATCGATCCCGCGTCGTGCGCGGCAGCGTCGGTGTGTTCACTCATCGGCGCACGGCTCCCGTCCGGCGCCTCCAGAGCGCCAGTGATCTGGCTTGATTGCTGTCACCGTGCACGCTACCGCTGCGCACGCGCCCGGCCCGCGACGGGGACAGCGCGGCGCTGTAGCTGTCGAGCAGCCCGTCCGCGGTGTGCGCCCACGAGAAATTGGCCGCGTGCTCGACCGCTGCCAGGCCCATGCGATCCAGCCGCGCCGGATTCGCCAGCAGCGAGCGCAGCGCGTCCGCCCAGTCCTGGGTGCGGTGGCCGGGGACCAGCAGACCCGAAACACCGTCGCGCACAGCGGTTCCGAGCCCGCCGACATCGGCCGCGAGCACCGGGGTCCCGCTGGCCTGCGCCTCGATGGCGACCAGGCCGAAGGATTCGTTGTAGCTGGGGACCGCCACCAGATCCGCGGCCCGGTACACCTGCACCAAACGGTGCGGCGGCTGCGGCGGCAGGAAGGTCACGCGATCGGAAATGCCCAGGGCGGCGGCCAATTCGATGAGCGCGTCCGGTCGCTGCAGACCCGAGCCCGACGGTCCGCCCACGATCAGCACACGCAACGGGCGTTCGGGGCGATGGCCGAGCGCGGCCTCGTCGGCGAGCATCCGGGCCGCCGCGCGCACCAGCACGTCGGGAGCCTTGAGCGGCTGGATGCGGCCGATGAAGGCCACGATGCGATCCCCGGCGGGCAGGCCGAGTTCGGCGCGCGCCGCGGCCTTGTCACCGGGGTTGTACCGGGACAGGTCCGCGCCCGGCAGCACCACGTCGATGCGATCGGGATCCGCGCCGTACAGCTCGACGAGCTGGCGGGCCTCCTCGCCGGTATTGGCGACGAGCCGGTCGGCCTCGGCGACGATCTGCTTCTCGCCGATGACGCGGGCGGCGGGTTCGGGGGTGTCGCCCTCGGCCAGATAGGCGTTCTTGACCGCGGCCAGGGTGTGCGCGGTGTGCACCAAGGGCGTGCGCCAGCGATCGCGGGCCAGCCAGCCCACCTGGCCCGAGAGCCAGTAGTGCGAGTGAATGAGGTCGTAGTGGCCGGGCAGATTGCGCGCCTCGGTCCGCAGCACCTCGGCCGAGAACGGGCACAGCTGCGTGGGCAGATCGTGTTTGTCCAGGCCTTCGAAGGGACCGGCGACGACGTTGCGCACCAGCACGCCGGGCGCGGCCTCGACGAGCGGTTCGTCCTTGGAGGAGGTGGCGCGGGTGAAGATCTCGACCTGGGTGCCGCGCTTGGCCAGCTCGATGGCGGTCTGCAGCACGTAGACGTTCATGCCGCCGGCATCACCGGTGCCCGGCTGCGCGAGTGGAGAAGTGTGAACCGAGAGGACGGCGATGCGATGGGGCCGTAACTCGGTGCGTTGACTCACCTCTCCAGTGTGCACGTGTCCCGCCACCGGACCTACGTGGGTTACCTAACCAAGTGACCTGGCTCACAAGGAGTTTCGCAGTATACGCCCCTCGACGAGTAGCCGCCCGGACAAAGCTCCAGGTCCGAGCCTCACGCGGGGCATTCGCCCGGGTGAACGGGTGCCGCGCGGGTTCAGTTCAGGGTGTCCGCGAACGCGGTGACCTCGGCCACGAAACGCGCGGGATCCTCGATGAACAGCCCGTGCAGCGACTCCTCCCAATAGGAGGTCCGGGCCCCGGGCACGGTGTCGGCGATGTGGCGGCCGCTCTCGATCGGCACCACCGGGTCGGCGGTGCCGTGCAGGACCAGCACCGGGACGTCGAGGGCGCGCAGGGTCTCGGTGTTGTCCACGGTCCGGTAGAACAGCGCCTTGCGGACCCGCGGCGGGGTGGCGACGCTGCCGCCGAACAGGCGCTGGGCGTCCACGCCCTTGTCCGTGCCGCGACCCACGTTGGCGTTGCCGAAAGCGGCGAAACCGCGCATGGCCCGGGCCGCGGTCTCGGCGAAGACGTCGGGGATGGCCTGCAGCATGACCGGACCGGGTTCGGCGCCCGCGATGCCCCGGCCGATGCTGACCTGCGCGCCGGTGTAGATCACGCCCGCGACCGCGCCGGTGCCGTGCGCGGCGAGGTAGTCGGTGAGCACGATGCCGCCGTACGACCAGCCCAGCAGCAGCGCGCCGGCCGTGACGCCTTCCCCCGCGAGGACCGCCGCGACGTCGGCGGCCCAGTTCTTCGGATCGTCGTAGCCGTCCGCGGGCGCGCCGGAGTAGCCGTGCCCGCGCAGATCGACCGCGATCACCCGGAAGTGTTCGGCGAGCAGGTCCCCGGCCGCGCCCCAGCAGCGCAGGTTTCCGGCCCAGCCGTGCAGCAGCACCAGCGGGCGCGCGGACTCCGGCCCGCTCACCCGGTACACGATGGTGGTTCCGTCCGCACTGACCACTTCCCGAATCGCCATACCGGCCAGGCTAACCCGCAGCGACACGCCGGCTTCCGTTCGGGACGATCGCCGACTTCCGCTCGCGCTGATTCGTGCCCGGTGACCGGCTACCCGCCGCACCTCGGCGCGCCGAGCCGGACACACCGTGCCTAAGCTCTGCTGACATGAGCATTCGCACCGCTGTCGTGACCGGGGCCAGTTCGGGGATCGGGGAGGCCACCGCCCGCGAACTCGCCAAGCAGGGCTACCACGTCATCGTGGGCGCGCGGCGGGTCGATCGGCTCGAGCGGCTGGCGGCGGAGATCGGCGGCACGGCCCTCGCGCTGGACGTCACCGACGAGGCATCGGTGGACGCGTTCGCCGCGGCCGTCGAATCGGCCGAGGTGCTGGTCAACAATGCCGGTGGCGCAAAGGGTTTGGCGACGGTGGCCGACGCCGACCTGGAGGACTGGCGGTGGATGTGGGAGACCAACGTGCTGGGCACGCTGCGGGTCACCAAGGCCCTGCTGCCCAAGCTCATCGCCTCCGGTGACGGCCTGATCGTCACCATCACCTCGGTCGCGGCGTTCCACGCCTACGACAACGGCTCGGGCTACACCACGGCCAAGCACGCCCAGGCGGTGCTGCATCGCACGCTGCGCGGGGAACTGCTCGGACAGCCCGTGCGCCTCACCGAAATCGCCCCGGGCGCAGTCGAAACCGAGTTCTCGCTGGTGCGTTTCAACGGCGACGCCGAGCGCGCGGCCAAGGTGTACGACGGCATCGATCCGCTGGTGGCGCAGGACATCGCGGAGATCGTCGGGTTCGTGGCGTCGCGCCCGCCGCACGTCAACCTGGACACGATCATCGTCAAGCCGCGCGATCAGGCCGATCCGGGCCGCTTCGCGCGCCGTTCCTGATCACCCGGCCAGACGGATTTTCAGCGTCGAGTAGGTCGGGATGAAGACGTTGCGCTTGTACTTGCGTTCGACGATCTCCCACTCCCGGCCGTCCGCGGTGATCGCTTCCAGCAGCGCACCCAGTTCCGAATGGACCAGCTGCGCGCCGAGGCACAGGTGCCTGCCGCCGCCGAACCACAGCTGCCGGGTCTCGGGCACGTAGTCCCGCGCGACCCGGAAGTCCCCGACCGCGTTGTTGATGGACCAGGTCAGGATCTTCACGTGCTCGCCGGCCTTCAGCTGCCGCCCGGCGACCTCCACGTCGGCGGTCACCGAACGGCCCACCAGGTAGGCCGGGCTGGTGACGCGCAGCGTTTCGCGCACGGCGTCCGGGGTGCGCTCGGGCGCAGCCAGCAGCGCCCGCTGCTCGCCGCTGTCGTGCAGCAGCGCGACCATCCGGGTCATGGCGCTGGCCAGGGTGTCGGTCCCCGCGACGGCCATGAGAATCGCGAGCCCCGAGGCGTGTTCGAGTTCCAGGCCGAGTTCGCGGCAGCGGCCCAGGGTGGTCGTGCCGTCGGCGCGCTCGTAGGCGGCGGGCACGGAGGTGGCGAGCTTGCCGGCCAGGGTCCGGGCCCGTTCCACGGCCACCGGGTCGAGGGTGGTGGAGGCCATGGTGCCCATGGCCAGATTCACCAGTTCCTCCACGTGGGTGAACAGGACGCGGAACGGCTCGTCGGGATCCTCGAACGCGCTCGGGTCCGCCGAATCGGCGAAGATGGCCGCGATGTCGGCGGGTTCCATGCCCACCAGATCGGACACGCTGCGCCCGACCAGTACGCGGGAGCGTTCGGCGATGTCGACGGTCCGGCCCGCGGCCAGATCGACCGATATCTGCTTCAGCGCGGGCCCGATGGTGTCCGCGACCAGTGCGTCCGTATGCGTGGCGGTGAACAGGTCGCGCACCTTGTTGCGCAGCGCGGTGTGCCCGGGACCCTCGAACAGGTCCTCGACCCACTCCCCGACGACCTGCGCCCACCAGTGCCCGGCCGCGCCCTCGGACACGATGCTGAAGTGCGCGGAGTCGTTGTAGATCTGCCGGGCCACCAGCGGGTCGGCGACGAACCAGCCGAGCCCGGGCACCTTGCGCATCGGCTTGACCAGCCTGCCCGCCAGCAACAGCGCGGGCAGCCACGGTTGCCCGGCGGCCAGCAGGGTGAGTTCGTGGCGGGTGGCGGTCTTCAACATGGCACTCCAGACTCTCGCCGGTGACGTCTCCCGGCCTCCCCCGGCACGGGCGCTCGTTCAGCCTGCCTACGCGTATGCGGGGTTGCACGGCAATGTAGCCCACCTCACAATATGTGAATCAGAGATTCTTCATAATGGAAATGTGTGCGCTGCTAGCGTCCCCGGCATCTGTGGCTGTTTGGAGTGGATCGCATGGTGAGAGCACGAATCGAGGCGGTGGGCTCCTATTTGCCCGCCCAGGAGGTTTCGACCGCTGAGTTGCTCGCGCAACTTTCCGTCGAATCTCCCATCGACCTGGAGAAAGTCAGCGGGGTCCGGCACCGCAGGCGCTGTGGCGTCGACGCGGACGGGCAGCGTGAGGACTCCTTCACCGTGGCCCTGGCCGCCGCCCGCAGCGCACTGGACAACTCCGGTTACGCCGCAAGCGATCTGGACGTGATCATCTCCTGCTCGATCACCCGCATCCACGGGGACGACTTCTGGGTGGAGCCCTCCTTCGCCCTGCTGCTGCGCAACGAACTCGGCGCGGCGGGCGCGATCCACTTCGACGTATCCAACGCCTGCGCGGGCATGCTGACCGGAGTTCTGGTGTTGGAGCGCATGATTCGCACCGGCATCGTGAAACGGGGACTGGTGGTGTCCGGCGAGTACATCACCCCGATCTCCGATACCGCGGTGCGCGAGATGTCGGAGAAATACGATCCGCAATTCGCCTCGCTCACCGTCGGTGACGGCGCGGCCGCCGTGGTGCTCGACGACCGCGGCACCGCGGACGAGGGCATCGACTACATCGAACTCAACACCAGCGCCGCCTTCGCACAACTGTGCCTGGGCATGCCGAGCGACCGCAGCGCGGGAATCGCGCTCTATACCGATAATCGCGCCATGCACAACGAGTCCCGCTATTTGCTGTGGACGAATCGGCAGCGCGATTTCCTCGCCGAACGAAACAGCACCTTCGAGGCCGAGGGCTACGACCACGTCATTCATCACCAATTCAGCGGTCCCGCGGTGGAATTGATCAACAAGATCGCCGAACGGGAATTCGACGCCGCCGTGCCGCCCGGGCTCGCGGTCCTGGATCGCTACGGAAACACCGCGTCCACTTCGCATTTCGTGGTGCTGCACGACGCGCTGAAACAGCGGCGGATAGCGGCCGGGGACAAACTGCTGCTGGTCCCCGCGGCCTCCGGCGTCGTCGCCGGATTCCTCTCGGTCACCCTCGGCGAACTGCAGGTGTGCGACGCATGAAAATCGTAATCTCTTCCGTCGCTGTCGAAATCGGCGGCGGCAGCTCCATCGAACAGGCTGCCGCGGCCGCACGCCGGGCGGTGAGCGAGGCCGGCGCCACCCCCGAGACGATCGACGCGCTCATCAACACCGGCGTGTACCGCGACTCGAACATGGTGGAACCGGCCATGTCCGCGCTCATCCAGCAGCAGGCGGGCATCGGGCTGGAATACCGGCGCGGCGACGTGCCGTGCCTGTCGTTCGACCTGATGAACGGGGCCACCGGGGTCCTCAACGCGATCCAGGTGAGCCAGGCGTTGCTGGCCTCGCCGACCGTGCACCGGGTACTCGTGGTGTCCGGGGACGCGCACCCCGCCAAGTCGCCCGCACCGGCGCCCGGCTTCCCGATCGATCCGGTGGGCGCGGCCATGGTGCTGGAGAAGTCCACGGGCGCCGACGGATTCGGCCAGCTGCACATCAGCGCCACCGACGCCCGGCCCGAACCCGTCGGCTACGTGCGGCTGCCGGACATGGGCGCCACCGGGCGCGGGGCCATCACCGTCGATCGCACCGTGAATTCGGTGGAAGATCTGCTGCACCATGCCGTTTCGGCCGCGACCGAAGCGCTGGAGGTGGCCGGAGCCGATCCGGCGCGGACCCTGCTCGTCACCAATCGCCCCACCGGCGACTTCCCGGACCTGCTGGCCGAGCGCCTCGGGCTCCCCGCCGGCGCGGCGCACGCGGGTGACGCCCACGGCGACGCACACACCTCGGCCCTGCCCGCCGCCTACCTGAGCGCACGCGAGAGCGGCCGCCTGGACGGGTTTGAAGTAGCGTTGTTCGTGGCAGCGGGCGCGGGACCGTCCGCGGCGGCCATCGTCTACCGGCTGCCCGCCTAGCGTCCCCGGGAGGAGGTCCCCGTGACCAAACTGTGGGTGATCGTGCCCGCCTACAACGAGGAACGCGGCATCACCGCCACGCTCGAGGCGCTCGCCGCCCAGCGCGACGGGGACTTCACCCTGGTCGTGGTGGACAACAACTCCACCGACGGCACCGCCGAGGTGGTGCGCGGCTTCGCCGGCGCACACCCGGAGGTGCGGATCCACCTCATCGGCGAGACGCAGAAGGGCACCGGCGCGGCCTCGGACACCGGGATGCGGTACGCCATCGCGGCCGGTGCGCTGCGCCTGGCCCGGACCGACGCCGACTGCCTGCCCGCCCGCGACTGGATCGAGCGGGTGAACGCCGGGTTCGACGCCGGGCTGCAGTTGGTCAGCGGGCAGCTGATACCGCGCACCGACGAGGACGTGCGGTGGATCGATCGCACGATCATCCGCGTGGTGCTGGAGGTGGCCTCCACCTTCGGCAAGTTCCGGCCGGGCAACCAGGATCCCCGCTACCTGGGGCCGTACGTCATGACGCCCGGCTGCAACATGGCGATCACAGCCGAGCTGTACGAGGCCGCGGGCGGGTTCCCGCGCACGGCCATCGAGGATCTGCACGAGGACCGCGCCCTGGTGAACGCGGTCCGCATGCTCACCACCGACTACGGCCTGCGGCGCGACGTGCGCGTGTACGCCTCCAATCGCCGCGTGCGCGCCTGGGGCGTGCGCCGGACGCTGGCCTGGTACGCGGACCACCGGTACAAGCCGGAGCTGGTGGACATTCGTTGAACCGGGAGGACGCGGGTGGCGCGCGGCGGGGCGACGCGCGCCGGTCCGAGGATGCGACCGGCGCCGACGGCGGTCAGGACGGCCTGGGGAACGACGCCGTAGCCGAAATCGCCGGGAACACAAGCGGCGAGGGCCGGCAGCACGACGCAACAGCGGACATCCGTGGTGGCACCGCCGCTGCGGGCCACCGGGGCGATTCGAAGGCGGGGACCGCGCCCCGGTTCGCCACCGGTCCTACGCCGCATGACGCTCCCGCCGATTTCCTGGCACTGCTCGCCGAACAGGTTCGCCGGCATCCCGATGCGCCGGCGCTGGGGATGGTCGGCGCGGCTGCGCTGAGTTTCGCCGAGCTGGAGGCCCGGATCGCCGGCGTCGCGCAGCGGTTGCGGGACAACGGTTTCCAGCGCGGGGACCGGATGCTGTTCTCCATCCGGCCGTGTGCGGACGCGGTGACGCTGATCTTCGGGACCATCGCCGCGGGGGGCACGATCGTGTTCGTCGACCCGGGTGTGGGGCCCGAGCTGTTCGCGCGGCGAATCGGGCTGGTCGAACCGGCTTGGGCGGCAACGGAATCACTGCTGTACCTGCTGAGCGGCCCGCTGCACCGGCTCGGGCGCGCGCGGGGGCTGGCGTTGCCCGCGTTCGGCAGGCTGCCGGTCCGGCATATCCACAGCGGTCCCCGGCTGCCGGGCACCCCCGCCCGGTCCGTTCCGCTGCGACGGCTGCTCGGGAGCGGCGCGACCGCCGCGTTCGCCGCCGCCGATCCCGCCGCCGAGGCGCTGATCGTCTTCACCTCCGGCACCACCGCCGCACCGAAAGCCGTTGTGCACACCCGGGGTTCGCTCGGCGCGGGGCTGGCCGCCATGGCGGGGCGCAGCAGCCTCGGACCGGGCGGGCATCTGCACACCGAGCAGTTGATGATGGGGTTGCCCGCGCTGCTGGCCGGCGCGCGGTGGTCGATGCCGCGCTACCCGCGCTTCGGGACCCATATCGACCCGGTGGGGTTCGCGCGCGGTCTCGACGCCGCGACGCACGCGTTCTTCACCCCCGCCGATCTCGCGGTCGTGCTCGCCGCGATCGAGCGCGGCGAACTCGCCGCCCCGCGCGCGCTCCGCGAGATATCGCTCGGCGGTGCGCCGGTCACCACCGCGCTGCTGCGCCGGGCGCGGAAGTCCCTGCCGGACTGCGAGTTTCTCGCCATCTACGGCATGACCGAGATCCTGCCCGTCGCGATCACGTCCGGCACGGCCAAGCTCGATTTCGACGGCGCGGGCGATCCGCTCGGCACACCGGTGCGGGGCGTCACCGCCCGCATCGCCGCGGACGGCGAACTCGTGCTGTCCGGCCCCAATCTCTGCGCGGGCTACCTGGGCGAACCCCCGCTGCGCGAGATACCCACCGGCGACCTCGCCCGCCTCGACGGCGACACGCTGGTGCTCATGGGCCGCAAGAAGGACATGATGATCCGCGGCAAGACCAACATCTACCCCGGCCTCTACGAGCCCGCGATCGCGAACGTCGCGGGCGTACGACAGGCGATCATGGTCGGGGTGCCCGACGAGGTCGGCGACGAGCGGATCGTGCTGGCGGTCGTCCCCGATCCCGGCGCGACCGACGTGGTGGCCCGCCTCCGCCGCGAGTTGCCCGCCCTCATGGACACTTCCGCCCTCCCCGACGACATCGTGCTGGTCGACGAGATCCCCGTCAGCGGCCGCACCAGCAAGCCGGACCGCGCTGCCCTGCGCACCCGCCTGGCCGACCTGCTCGACTGATCTGCCGTCCGGTGGATCCGCGTGGCATCGGCCTGCACACCCCGCGCCGACGGGAACGAACCGGCCCGCAGGTGGGCAGGCATGTTGGGCGGCCCACACGAGCCCGGGCTGTCGGCAGGAAGCCCGCGGGGCGACCCGCAGGGGCGACCCGCGGGGGCAGCGAGGCCGCGACCGCACTACCGGTTGGGGCGAGATGATCGGTGCCGAGCTAATCCGGTGCCGCGCTAAACCGGCGCCGCGCGGCCGGTCAGCTCCGCCACGACCCGATCGGCGAAGGCTTCTGCGGAGGTGGCGTCGAGAATGCCTGTCACGTAACAGAATCCGAGCCGCATGCGGCCGTGTGTGCTGATGATGGACACGGTGAGCGCGCTGACGCACGAGTTCGAGCCCGCCAGTGTCACGTCGGAGATGCGCCGGCCCCCGACCGTTTCCGGGAAGTCGGCCCGCCCGACGTTGGTCACCGACACGTTCCACGGCGCGCGCCGGTCCACCATCTCGACCACGCGCCGGCCGGTCGCCACGGTGCGCGGGGTCCCGAACCGCATGCCCGCCACCACCGACAGGTGCTTGCGCCGCCGAATCCCGCGCTCCAATTGCCGATTCACCGCCCGCGCCGCCGCCCACAGTGACTCCCGCGGCCCGAACCGCACGAAGTTCGCCAGCACCGGCGCGTAGATCCCCAACTCCTCGGCGTCGGGCGCGGGTTCGAGCAGCGCCCGGAAATCCACCGGCGACCCGATCCCCGCCACCCCACCGCCCCCGGGCCGCGCGGTCTCCCCCACCACCCGCGCCACCGCCGCGGCCAGCACCCCGTGCACGGTGACCCCGGCCCGATGGCAGTCCGCGGTCAACGCCTCCAGTCCGGCCGCGTCCACGGTGCGGTAAACCGCCCGCGTCCGCCGCTCCCCCAGCCCCACCGCGACCGGCGGCACCAGCTTCCGCGGCCGCAACGCCACCGCCATCACCTGATCCGACAACGTGGTGTAGCAGTACCGCCAAAAACCTCTGGCCCCCAGCGGAATCAGGTCGTCCGCTACCGGAATCGGCTCACGCGTCCCCGGCATCGGCGCACCAACGGACCCAACCCGACCTTCGCGGCCGGTCCCACCCGCACGACCTCTCCCGCCGACGCCGGCGTGCCGGCCCGCACGGGACTCCGCGCCGAACCGAATCAGCTTGCGCAGCAGGGTGAGCAGCGACCGCCCGTCCATGATGACGTGCGAAACCGTCAGCACCACATCGTGATACTCATCCGGCGTCCCCGCCGCGTACCCGATGTCGACAATCCGGGCCAACCCGCGCTCGGGCGTGAACGGCGCCGCAAGCTCGGCGTCCACCTCCCGCCGCCACACCGCGTCGGAAGCGATGTCCTCGACTCCGACCACCGCGGTTTCAGCGAACGCGTAAGGGGCAACGCCTCCCTTGGAAACAACGGCCCCCGAGGCGGCAGCGACACGTGAGCCTGCAACGGCTCCCGAAGCGATGGAGGTTCCCGAGGCTACGGAGGCTTCCGCAGTAGCCGCGGTTCCCGAAGCGATTCCCGGAGCGACAGTGCCGTTCCGGGACGCGGCCCCTCCCCCGCCCCCGACCAGCACCCGCCGGATCGGAATCCCCGGATCCGCCAGCGCGAACAGCCGCGGATCACCGTTCCCGGCGTCCCGAACCCCGGCCCGCAGCAACGGGTACTCCGCGACCAGCGCGCCCGCCGCCCCGCTCAGCTCCTCGGCGGTGAGCCGCCCGTGCACCCGCACCCGCCCGACGCAGTTGGCCGGCGAGATCCGGTCGATGATCCAGAACCACCGCTCCGAGGCCCCCAGCGGACGCCCGAAATCCGTTGCCGCCGTTGCCGCTGTGCTCGCAACCACCGCCGAACCTCTCCGCCGAACCAGTTCGGCGCAGAATAGTCGCCCCACCTCCGCCTCGCACCCGGAACGGGCTTCGGCCCCGCGGTTCCCTCACGATCGGCCCGGGGGCACGTCCCGACGGGCCGCACGGCCGGACGTGGGCGGGACCGGACAAGTGGCCGGGTACGCGAACGGTGGCGCGGGCGGGTGCCCGCGCCACACTCCGCTAAGCTCA
>NZ_JBEXUS010000085.1:0-36749 GCF_040614455.1 Nocardia sp. NPDC005978 | reverse complement strand
GCGCCGCCGCGAAGATGACGCGACCCGCGCCGCGGAACAGCTCGCCGACCGGCTCCTCGAGCCGGCGAGCGCCGAACTGCCGGGAACCCGCTGGGCGGCAATGGATCTGGCCGAGGGTGAACTGACGGACAGCGATCTCGCCCTCGACCTCGAAGGTATGGAGGAGCCGCCGCCCGCCGCGGGCGCGCTGCACGACGGAGAGTTCGCGGGCGCGCGCGAGGCCGATACCGCATCCGGTCCTGCGGCCGATGGCTCTGAGGCCGGAGCGGCGACGGGAGACGCGGCCGGTGCCCGGGATGGGTTCAGCGTCGACGGGACGGTGGATTCCCCCGGCACACCGGGGCGTGCGGCCGATGCCCGGGATAGTTTGGGCGCGAACAGGACCGGGGGCTACGGCCCGGACTCGACCGATGTCCTTCGCGTGCCCGGTCCGGCGGGGGTGACGGCCGGGAGTTCGGCGACGACCGGCGCCGGTGCGCCGATGTCGGCCGAGCCGTTCCGGCGGGGCGAGGCCGGGGCCGGGCTCGAGGCCGCGGTGCGGCGGTGGAGCGCGCAGATGGGGGCGTTGGACGAGGTGCGGGCCGACGCGGAGTCGGCGCATCGGCTGACCGCCGAGCTGGCGCGGCTGCGGGAGGAGCAGCGGGCGCTGGGGGAGCGGACCGCGACCGTCGAGCGGAAGCGGGGGGCGTTGCCGGAGCGGCTCGTCAAGGTTCAGGGGGAACTGCGCGAAGCCACCGACGCCGCGGCCGGGCTGCCGGTGCTGGAGGCCGAGCGGGAGCGGTGGAAGAACGCCGCCAAGGCCGCGCTGGAACTGGAACGTCGTCAAGAGGAATTGGGCAGGGCGCGAGGGGATTTCGCGGCGCGGCGCGGTGCCCACCTGGACGCGCGGGAGCGCACCCTCGCGCTGCGGGAACAGCGGCTGGCGGGGATGGCCGCGGAACTGGCGGCCGATCTGGTGGACGGCGAAGCCTGCGCCGTATGCGGATCGGCCGAACACCCCGCGCCCGCGCGCCCGGCCGCGCACGCGGTGTCGAAGGAGGCCGAGGACACCGCGCTGGCCGCCGAACGCGCGGCCGAGGCCGCCCGGGATCGCGTGGGGCAGGCGATCACCGAGCTCGAACGCGCCATCGAGGTGCTCGTCGAGCGCGGGGGCGACACCGACAGGGCGGAACTGGCCGCCGCCCTCGCCGCCGCCGAGGCACGCTGGGTCGCGAGTCGTGAGCTCGCGGGCAGGGCGGCCACGTTGACGGCGGAGTTCGAGCGCCTGCGCGCCGAGGAGGTCGGGCTCCAGGACGAACTGCGCGACTGCGAAAGTCGCGGCAGCGCGACGATGGAACGCCTCGTCGCCACCGATCGGCGGCTGGCCGAACTGACCGAGCGCCTGCGCGCCGCCGCCGGAGCGGACGGAACCGTGGAGCGCCGCCGCGCCCGGTTGGCCGCGCTGGTCGAGGCCGCGAGCGCCGTGCGCGAGATCCGCGCCGCGGTGGCGCGGGCGCGCGAGCAGCTCGAGTCGCTGGCCGTGCGCGTCGAAAAGCTCGCCGGCGAAGCGGGTTTGGTGGACGCGCCGCCGCCGGTGCTCGGCGCGAACGGCGTCGACTACACCGCGCTGCGCGGGTACGGGCAGGCGGTGGACGCGGCCTCGCGCACCGCCGAGCGGCAGAGCGAGCTGGAGGCCGCCTTGACCACGGCCGATCGGGCCCGGGCGCACGCGGAGACCGTGCTCGCCGAACCCGAGATCCGCGCCGCCGCCGACCAGCCGCCCGGTGATCTCGCGGGCCTGGAAAGCGCCGTGGCACAGGCTCAGACGCTGCTGGAGCGCGCGGTGGCGGCGCACTCCGAGGCCGCCCGCCGGGTGGAACAGCTCGAGGAGCTGTGCTCGCAGCTGTGGGCGGCGGTGGATCGGATCGCCCCGCTGCAGCGCGCGCACGACGAACTCGCGCGCCTGGCCGAGGTGGTGGCCGGGCGCGGCGAGAACAGTCGCCGAATGTCCCTGCGCTCCTACGTGCTGGCGGCCCGACTGGAAGAGGTGGCGGTGGCCGCCTCCTCCCGCCTGCGCCTGATGTGCGGCGGCCGTTACGAGTTCGTGCATTCCGACGCCGCCGGCCGGCACGGCCGCCGCGGCGGTCTGGGCCTGGACATCCGCGACGACTACACCGGCGCGGTCCGCCCCGCCAAGACGCTCTCCGGCGGTGAAACCTTCATGGCCTCACTGGCTCTGGCCCTCGGCCTGGCCGACGTGGTGGCCGCCGAGTCCGGCGGCCTGGTCCTGGACACCCTCTTCATCGACGAGGGCTTCGGCAGCCTCGACGCCGACACCCTCGACGCCGTGATGGGCGTCCTGGACGAGCTCCGCTCCGGCGGCCGCGTGGTGGGCGTCGTCAGCCACGTCGACGAGATGCGCCAGCGCATCCCCAGCCGCCTCCACGTGATCCGCGGCCGCACCGGCTCCCGCCTCGAAACCTCCATCGGAGCCTGAGATTCGTTCAGGCCTCGTGGTCCAGGAGCCAGCGTTTCACCTCCAGGCCCCAGCGGAAGCCGCCGAGAGTGCCGTCGGTCCGCAGGACCCGGTGGCAGGGGACGAACAGGGCCGCGGCATTGCGGGCGCAGGCGTTCGAGGCGGCGCGGACGGCCTCGGGGCGGCCCGAGCGGGCGGCGTATTCGGTGTAGGTGACGGGGTCGCCCGCGGGGATCTTGCGCAGGACCTCCCAGGCGTGCACCAGGAACGGGCCGGACTGCTGGCGGACGGTGATCGGGTCGATCGCGGTGAGATCGCCCGCGTGGTAGTCGGTTACGGCCTTGGTCACCGCGCCGAGCGCGGCGCGCTCGCGCAGTGCGGCCGGGCGCAGGGTGGGGTGGATCAGGCCGCGCAGGTTCTCCGCGTCGGCGGTCCAGCCCGCGGCCAGGACCGCGCCCTCGCTGTCCACGAGCGCGGTGAACGGGCCCGCGGGGGTGGTCAGGGTGGCGAAATCGGCTGTCGCGGTGGTGTTCACGGTGCGGTTCTCGCTTTCCGGGCGCCGGCTGCGCCATCGGGGACGGATGTGGGATTGGCCAGGGCGTGTTTCCACAGGTGCATGGTCAGGTAGGAGCGCCAGGGCGCCCAGCGCGCGGTGTCGGCGAGGTCGACGCCGAGCAGGCTCGCGCCGCGCCGCACCACGAGATCGGTGTGCAGCAGGATGTCGGGGTCGGCGAGCAGGCGCATGGTGACGTAGTCGGCGGTCCACGGGCCGACCCCGTCCAGCGCGAGCAGATCGCGGCGCAGGTCGGCGGCGGTGCGCCCGGAGTGCAGGACCAGGTCGCCGCCGGCGAGCGCGCGCGCCGCGCCGACGATGGCTTCGACCCTTCGGGCCGGGCCGGTCAGCACCTCCGCGCCGTGCTCGGCGATGGCCTCGGTGGTGGGGAACAGGTGGTGCGCGGCCCCGTCCACCGGTTCGCCGAGCGCCTGAACCAGCCGGGCCACATGGGTATTGGCGGCGGCGACCGAGATCTGCTGCCCGATCATGGTGCGCAGCAGCAGTTCCGGCCCGTCCAGGCAGCCCGGGACCCGGATGCCGGGTGCGAGCACGGCCCCCGCGATGCCCTCGCGATGCGTGGATTCCAGTCCGGTGGACAGCGCTTCGTCGATCCCGACGGGGTCGGCGTCCAGGTCGAGCAGATGCCGCAGTCGCGCCACCGTCGGCGCGAGATCGCGCATATCGTGCAGCGCCAGCGAGGCGCGTACGTGCCCGGGCTGCACCGAGAGCCCGATGGTGGTGTGCCCGTGCGGTGTTCGCAGGGCACGGGTGAAGACGCCGTCCTCCCAGGTTTCCAATCCCGGTGCGGCGTGCGCGGAGAGGAACCATTCCAGCCACGAGCGGTCCAGCGGCTCACGGTAGGGCAGGCGCAGGGTCAGGACGCCGTTGGTGGCGGGCAGCGTGTCGCCGTTGCGGCGGCGCGACTCCTCGCGCAGCGTGGTCGGGCTGACCGCGAACACCTCGCGCACGGTGTCGTTGAACTGCCGGATGCTGGCGAACCCCGCCGCGAAGGCGATGTCCGACATGGTGAGCCGGGTGGTCTGGATCAGCAGCCGGGCGGTGTGCGCCCGGTGCGCGCGGGCCAGGGCGAGCGGACCCGCGCCGAGCTCGCTGGTCAGCACCCGGGTGAGCTGGCGCTGGGAGTAGCCGAGGGTGTCCGCGAGGGCGGGCACGCCGCCGCGCTCGATGACCCCGTCGGCGATCAGCCGCATGGCGCGGGCGGCCAGGTCGGCGCGGGTGTTCCAGAGCGGGGAGCCGGGTGCGGCGTCGGGCAGGCAGCGCCGGCAGGCGCGGTACCCGCCCTGCTGGGCCGCCGCGGCGGTGGGCAGGAACGTGACGTTCGCGGGTTTGGGTGTAATGGCGGGGCAGGAAGGGCGGCAATAGATTCCGGTGGTTCGCACCGCCGTGAAGAATTGCCCGTCGAAGCGCGCGTCCCGAGTCGTCACGGCTCGGTAGCAGCGCTCGAAGTCCAGATCGTTCGCACTCACAGGATCCACGATCGCAGCCCGCGCCGAACTCCGCTAGCGGAAATCAGACGCTACCGTCGGCGGAAATCGGACACCCGCGCTCAGCAGCAGCGTTGCTGGGGATTGCGGGTGGCCGCGTCGTGCCGTTCCCGCCAGTACTCGCGCTCGCTCGGAATGTCCCCGCCGGGGTGGTGCAGGCGCAGGTGCCGCACGTACCGCTGGTAGTCGTTGCCGCCGAGCACGGAGTCGAACCACCAGATCACCGCCCGCACGACCCGCACGACCGCGCGCCCCGCCGACCGCAGCAGCGCTGCCGGCGACGAGGCGCGCGAGTTGTCGTTCATCGCCATGTCAGTGCGCGTGCGCCGAACCCGGCGGCCGCACCTTGCCCTCGGCGATCAGGGCGTCCCACTCCTGCTGGACTTGCTTCTCCGCCTTGGTCGCCACGAAGGAGCTGGGCCCGAAGATCTTGGACGGCACCTCCGGCGATTCGGTGGTCTCCGCCCCGCCCTTGCGCACGGCGTTGACGCACACCAGCACGCCCACGACCGCGACGATCAGCACCAGCACCGCGAACACGATCGAGAGCGTGCCCTGGATGAAGGTGTTGCGGACGATCTTGTCGAGGTCGTCCAGCGCCTTCTGCAGCGCGGCCGGATCCTTGACCCCGGCCGGGAGTTGCCCGGTGTCCAGGGCCGCCTGGTAGTTCTCGCGCTTGGTGACCGCGTCACCGTGCGCCCGCCAGTAGCCGATCTTGGGATCGTCGGAGAAGATCTTCTGGAACGAGGCGGTCATGGTGACGACGAGGTCCCAGACCAGCGGAACGCCCGGAATCCAGGCCCATTTCAGCAGACCCTTCTTCACCACGATCACCAGCACCACGGTCAGCGCGACGGCCGCGAGCAACTGGTTGGAGATGCCGAACAGCGGATACAGCGTGTAGATGCCGCCGAGCGGATCGGTCACGCCCATGAGCAGCACCGAACCCCAGGCCGCGACCACTATCGCGGAGCAGATGAACACGCCCGGCCACCACGACGGATCCTTGAACTTCTTCGCCGCGCCGCCCAGGTTGCCCAGCGCGTCCGAGACCATGAAGCGCGCGACGCGGGTGCCCGCGTCGATGGTGGTGAGGATGAACAGCGCCTCGAACATGATCGCGAAGTGGTACCAGAACGCCTTCCAGCCCGTGCCGCCCAGGAACTGGTGCAGCACTTCGGACATGCCGACCGCCAGGGTCGGGGCGCCGCCGGTGAGCGAGACGATCTTCTTCTCGCCGATGTCGGCCGCGGCCTGATCCAGTTCCGCGGCGGTGATGGGCGGCCCGTCCAGCCCGAGGCCGTTGACGTAGGTCGCCGCCTTCTCCGCGGAGTTGCCGGTCAGCGCGCCGCTGGCGTTCATCGCGAAGTACAGGTGCTGATCGATGATGCTCGCGGTGATGATGGCCATGACCGCCACGAACGATTCCATGAGCATGCCGCCGTAGCCGATCATGCGGGCCTGCGACTGCTTCTCCAGCAGCTTCGGGGTGGTGCCGGAGGAGACCAGCGCGTGGAAGCCCGAGAGCGCGCCGCACGCGATGGTGATGAACAGGAACGGGAACAGGCTGCCCGCGAACGCCGGGCCGTTGCTGTTGCCCGCGAACTGCGAGATGGCCGGGGCCTGCAGCGTCGGCATGGTGACCAGCACGCCGACCGCGAGCAGGCCGATGGTGCCGATCTTCATGAAGGTCGACAGGTAGTCGCGCGGGGCGAGCAGCATCCACACCGGCAGCACCGAGGCGACGAAGCCGTAGGCGATGAGCAGCCACGCGATGGTGGTGCCGGTGAGGGTGAACAGGTCACGGCCCCAGCCGGATTCGGCGACCCAGTTGCCGGACACGATGGCCAGCATGAGCAGCGCGAAGCCGATGATCGACACCTCGCCGACCTTGCCCGGGCGCACGTACCGCAGGTAGAAGCCCATGAGCAGCGCGATGGGGATCGTCATGGCGATGGAGAACACGCCCCACGGGCTGCCGCCCTCGAGGACGCCGGTCTCCTTGTTGGTGGTGGCGGCCAGCGCGTTGGTGACCACGATGCCGAGCACCGCGAGCAGGATCATCATGATGACGAGCACGGCCACGATGGCGGCCACGCCGCCGACCCGGCCCAGCTCCTCGCGGGCCATCTGACCGAGGCTGCGGCCCCGGCGTTTGGTGGAGGCCCACAGCACCAGATAGTCCTGCACCGCACCGGCGAACACGACGCCGACGATGATCCAGATGGTGCCCGGCAGATAGCCCATCTGCGCGGCGAGCACGGGGCCGACCAGTGGGCCCGCGCCGGCGATGGCGGCGAAGTGGTGGCCGAAGAGCACACGCCGGTCCATCGGCATGTAGTCGCGGCCGTTCTCCATCTCCTCGGCGGGGGTGGCCATGTCATCGCGCGGCTTGGTGATCTTCCAGGCGATGAGGCGCGAATAGAACTGGTAGGCCAGCACATAGGTGCAGACCGCCGCTATGACGATCCAGACGGCGTTCACGTTCTCGCCGCGGACCACGGCCAGAATGGTCCATGCGAGGGCCCCGAGCAGGGCGATGACGAGGAATACGCCCTTCTTCGCACGCGTCATGGGTGTCCGGTCCACGACGCCGACCGGGGGTAGGTCGGGGTCCGTCCGGAGATATTCGATGGTCGCCATGGGCCAACTCTCCCTGCGGTACAGCGGAATCCAAAGGATCTAGGTGAAATGGTGCCAACGTAGCGGAACCGACATGCCGGGAAGTCGGCTTTCCCGCGCCGCTCACCCGGTGTCGCGCCGCGGGATACGGGTGGGCCGGCGGCGGCATCGTGCCGGGGGCGGGGGTGTCGCGGTCCGGCGGGCTGTCCCGCGCTTCCGCGTGTTCGCCGCGTGTCGCCGGTTGCTCACCGTATGCTGCCATGCTGATCTGCGACCTGGGCCACAGGGTCCGGTGGGTTGGCCAGCGACCATGAGGAGATCCGATGCCCGTCCCGCCGTCCCGTCGGCGCGTGTCGCCGCCCGGGCCGTCGAATCACTCATGCCCGTACTGTCGGCGCTCGCGGACGGCGGGCGATCGGATTGCGCCGAGTGGCCGGGCAAGTGCGACGAACGGTCGAAACCGGACGACGAGTGGCGACCGGACAGCGCTGTCCGCGCGCGGCGGCCGGGGACCGGGGGTGCGGGGTGAGCGTTCGGGGAGCGATGCGCGAAAGCCACGCCCGCGCTTGCGAGCCGAACATACGCGGGTCGGCGCCGGGTGGACCGCGGCCGGGGCGGGCTCCGGAAGCCGAACCGGCGCACGACGGTACGGCCGATGACCGCGTCCCCGGCAACCCCGCCCCGTGCGCCCGCTCCCGATGCGCGCTTCCCGCAGGCGTTCTCGCGGCGCGCGATACTCCGCGCGGCCGCCGCGGCTGCCCCGCTGGCGGCGCTGGGGGGCTGTGCCGGGGACGACGATGACGCGGTCACCTTCTTCTTTCAGGCGCGGCCCGAGGAGGCGCGGGCGCGGCTGCGGATCATCGAGGAGTTCGAGCGGCGGCGGCCGGACATCCGGATCCGCACGATCATGTCCGGGCCGGATCCGCTGCAGCAGATGCTGACCTACTGCGCGGGCGGCAAATGCCCCGACGTGCTGATGTCGTGGGAACTGCTCTACGCGGGACTGGCCGAGCGGGGGGTGCTGGTCGACCTGCGGGAGTTCCTGGACCGGGATCCCGGGTACGCCGCCGCGCTGCGGGCCGACGGCTACGCGCCGCTGCGGGAGACGTTCGCGTGGCGCGGCGGGCAGTATGCGCTGCCGGAGCAGTGGTCGGGGGTGTTCCTCTACTACAACCGGAAGCTGTTCGCCGAGGCGGGAATCGAGCCGCCGGGACGGTGGGCGGACGCGTGGACCTTCGCGGAGTTCCTGGCCGCGGCCACCGCGCTGACCCGGCGCGACGGCGACGGCCGCACCGAGCGCTGGGGTTTCGCCGACGCCTGGGTGCCGTACTTCTCGGCGGCCTGCTTCGGCATGAACAACGGTGCGGAGTGGTTCAGCCCGCCGGTGCGCCCCGAGCGCACCAACCTCGGCGATCCGCGGTTCGCGGCGGGCCTGCAGTTCTACGCCGATCTCGCGGTCCGGCACCGGGTCGCGCCCGGAGTCGGTGACCGGCAATCGGTCTCGGCCCAGGATCTGTTCCGCAGCGGCCGCGCGGCCATGCTGCTGGGCGGGCACTGGCTGTTCTCGGAGTTCACCGGCCGTGACGACCTGGACTTCGACGTGACGGTGCTGCCCGTCGGCCCGCACGGCGGCCCCGGCGCGATCACCGACGTCGGCAGCACCGGCCTGGCGATCGCGGCGGCCAGTCCCCGCCGCGAAAAGGCCTGGGAGTTCGTGAAGTTCGCGACCGGCCCCGAGGGTCAGGCGCTGATAGCGGAGTCCGGCCTGTTCGTCCCGGTCCTGCGATCCGCCATGGGCGCACCGGGTTTCGCCGCGGCGCACCCCGGGATCCGCAACCTCGAGGTCTTCACCGGCGGCCCCGCCGCCTCCCGGCAACTGGCCGTCACACCCCTGTGGGGCAAGGTCGAGTCGTTGCTCGAACGCGGCTGTAACCGGGTCCTGCGCGGCGCGGCCACCGCCGATTCACTGGCGGGCCGCACGGCCGCGGACATCGACGAACTCCTGCGGGCGGCAACATGAGCGAGTCGCACGCCGCCGCGGACCGGGGTGGTGCGAGCCCGGGGCTGGCCCGGCGGCGGGCACGGGCCGGAGCGTTGTTCATCGCGCCCAACCTCGCGGCGGTGGCCGTGTTCCTGGTTTTCCCGCTGGGGTTTTCGCTCTACCTGAGTTTCCACTCCTGGGATCTGTTCAGCGCGCCGCGGTTCGTGGGTGTGGACAACTATCGGAGGCTGTTCTCCGCGGATCCGCTGTTCTATATCGCGCTGCGCAATTCGGCGGTGTTCACCGTGCTGACCCTGGTGCCGACCGTGGCGGTCAGTCTGGTCATCGCCGCGCTGCTGAATCGGAAGCTGGCCGGTATCGGGGTGTTTCGGACGATCGCGTTCCTGCCGCTGGTGGCCTCCACGGTCGCCATGGCGGTGGTGTTCCGGTTCATCTTCGCCACCAACGACGGGCTGGCCAATCTCGTGCTGGGGTGGGTGGGGCTCGGGCCGGCGCCGTGGCTGACCGAGCCCGAGTGGGCGCTGGTGACCCTGAGCCTGGTCACGGTGTGGAAGAGCGTGCCGTTCGCGACGGTGATCCTGCTGGCCGCCATGCAGGGGGTGCCCGAAAACCTGTACGAGGCAGCGCGAATCGACGGTGCGGGAGCGCTGCGCCGGTTCGGGTCGATCACCGTGCCGCTGATCCGCGGCGCGCTGTCGTTCGTCTTCGTCATCACCGTCATCAATTCGGTGCAGGCGTTCGATCAGGCGTACGCCCTGACCGGCAGCAACGGCGGGCCGGAGACGGGGACCTATGTCCTGGGAATCATGCTGTTCCAGAACGCTTTCCGCTTCTACGAGGTCGGTTACGCCTCGGCCCTGGCCTGGGTGATCTTCGCAATCCTGCTGGCCCTGACCCTGATTCAGCTCCGCTTCTCGCGCCGCGCCGAGGCCGAACTGTGAAGCGGGCGCTGCTGATCTACCTCGCCCTGATCGCGGTGGCCTGGTCGGCGCTGGCCCCCATCCTGTGGGCGCTGACGACCTCGCTGAAGTCCGACGGCGAACTGGCCGACCCCGCCGCCCTGCCCGCGCATCCCCGATGGTCCAACTACACGGCCGTTTTCGATGCCATCCCGCTCGGCCGCATGCTGCTGAACACCACCCTCTACGCCGCCTGCGTCACCGCCGGCCAGGTGTTCTTCTGCTCCCTGGCCGGATACGCCTTCGCCCGCCTGCGCTTCCCGGGCCGCGACGCGGTGTTCCTGGCCTACCTCGGGACGCTCATGGTGCCGCTGACCGTCACCGTCATCCCGCAGTTCCTGCTCATGCGCGCGTTCGGCTGGATGGACACCCCCTGGGCCATGATCGTTCCCGGCCTGTTCGGCAGCGCTTTCGGGACCTATCTCATGCGCCAGTTCTTCCTGACGCTCCCCGTGGAATTGGAGGAGGCCGCCACCCTGGACGGCTGCACGCCCTGGCAGATCTACTGGCGCGTCCTGCTTCCGCACGCCCGTCCCGCCGTCATGGTTCTGGCCTTGCTGACCTGGATCACCGTCTGGAACGACTTCCTCTGGCCGCTGATCATGATCCAGCGCAACGCCTACGCCACCGCCACCCTCGGCCTGGTCCGGCTCCAGGGCCAGTACTCCACCGACTGGCCGCTGCTGATGGCCGCCGCGATGGTGATCCTGCTGCCGCTGCTGCTGCTCTACGCCGTGACCCAGCGGGCCTTCGTGCGCGGCATCGCCATGTCCGGCCTCGGCGGTCGCTGAGGCCGGGCGAATTTCACTGGTGCGCGACGGTGCGCTGCCCCATGATTGGCAGGCCGATTCGTCGTCAGGGCCCGGCACGGCGTCCGGGCCGGTGGGGAGCGCCAATGTCCGATCCGATCGAACCCGCACCGAATCACACCCGGCCGAACCAACCGGGACCGAACCACCCCGAGCCGATCAGACCCGCGATTCTGCTGGACGTGGACGGCCCGCTGAATCCGTTCGCCGATTGCGACCGCCCCCGCGCCGCGACCTACCGGTCGCACCTGTTGCGCCCCAAGATATTTCCCGATCGTCCCGCCGAGAACCGCACGGTGTGGCTGGATCCCGGGCACGGCGCATTGCTGCTCGACCTCGCCGCCGCGACCGGCGCGGACCTGGTGTGGGCGACCCTGTGGGAGGACGAGGCCAACCGGCTGCTCGCGGCCCCGCTGGGCCTGCCCGAACTCGACGTGATTCGCTTCGCGGGCACCGCCTTCCAGCACTCGGACGGACACCACGCCAAGATCCGCGGCATAGATTCCTGGGCTGGCCGGCGTCCGCTGGTCTGGTTCGACGATCAGTTCCAGCCCCGTGACGCGGGCTGGGCTCGGGATCGTTCCACCCGCACCGCTCCGACCCGCCTCATCCCGATCGACCCGACGATCGGCCTGACGAGTGCGGACGTCGACGGGGCAAGGGATTTCCTGCTGACCTCGCGCCGCACCGCGGCGCTGTCCGGACACGGAGAATCGGCCGACCGGGGTGACTTCGACGAGTGCGCGGTCGACGAGGCCTCCGCTAGACCGTGACGGCGGCTCGCCGCTACCGCTGCGCCGGGGTCGACTCGCTGTAGCGGCGGGCCAGAGTACGCAGGTGCGCCACCAATTCCGGCGGCCCGTCCACCCGGAAGTCCATCATCAGCATGCTCAGGTAGATGGCGATGGTTTCCAGCGCGTCCGCCCCGGTCAGCAGGCGGCAGGTGTTCTCGGTCAGCGGCTCGACGATGCCCACCGCCGGGTTGATGCGCGCGATCACGGTCGCGGCGGATTGCAGCACGGTGACCTCGGCGTGCACCTTCCAGCCCGAGAGCGAGACCTCGCGCAGCACGAAGCCGACCAGGTCCTGCTGGGGGAGCGGGCGCGGCGCGAAGGGGCGGTCGCTCCGGTCGAGCTGTTCGACCGACGCCACGGGCAGGGCCCGCCAGGTGTGGGTGTGCAGGCTGTAGGCCACCAGGAACCAGCGGCGGGTGGCGCTGATCAGGCGGTAGGGCTCGTATTCGACCCCGTCCACCCGCAGGGTGACGGCGGCGCGGATCGCGGTGGCGATGGTGGCCAGGGTCTCGGCCGGGACGGGGGCCTCGGGTTCGCGCGAGCCGATGACGGCGGGCCCGACGTCGGTGGCGGTGCGCAGCGCGGTCACCTTGCGCTGCAGGCGTTTCGGCAGGATGCGTTCCATCTTGGCCAGGGCGCGGGTGAGGGTGACGTCCATGTCGGCGACGCCGGTGCTGCCCTTGGCGGTCAGGCCCATCGCGACCGCGATGGCCACCGCTTCCTCGTCGTCGAGCAGCAGCGGCGGCATCGTCGTGCCCTGACCCAGGCGATAGCCCCCGACCGGACCGCGTTCGGCGTGCACCGGATAGCCGAGTTCGCGCAGCCTGGCGATGTCCTGGCGCAGGGTGCGGTCGGTGACGGCGAGGCGTTCGGCCAGGTCACGGCCGGTATGCGTGCCGTTCTGCAGCAGCGAGAGCAGGCGCAGCAACCGCGTTGTGGTGGAGGTCACACTGTCGGCTTTCGATCGGCGGATCTATTAGGAAGAAAACAAGCCTAATTGCCTCATACCTTTATCTCAACGGATCGAAACGAACTGAGAGGCAAGACAATGAACGCCACCGAGAACACCGCGAACAACACCCCCGCCGCCGCCCTCGCCCCCGTCTGGCGCGACGTGCTCGCCACCTCCTACCGCGCACTGACCGACGCGGTCGCCGGGGTCGCCGACGATCAGTGGCAGCTGGCCACCCCCTGCTCGGAATGGACTGTGACGCAGGTGGTTCAGCACGCCGCCGGTGATCAGCTGGCCTACGCCTCCGCGCTCGGCATCGGCGCGGGCCCGGCCTACGACCCCTTCGCCCCGTCCGGCGCCATCGAGGGCGGCGCGGCCAAGCTGATCTCGGTCGCCGTCGAGGAGACCGCCACCGCGTGGTCCACCGTCTCCGACGACACCGAGGCCGTCCCGACCCCGCTGCCCTTCGGCGACCTGCCGACCCCGGTCGCCGGCGTGCTGTGCGCGATGGACGCGATGGTGCACGCCTGGGATATCGCCATCGCCACCGGTCAGCCGTCCCCGCTCACCGACGAGGTCGCCGGTCACCTGCTCACCGCGGCCCGCGGGCTGATCGAGCCGCTGCGCCAGTACGGCGTGTTCGCGGACATCGTCGAGCCGGGCGCGGCGAGCTCCACCCCGGTCGTCGACGAGCTGCTCGAGTACCTCGGCCGCGACCCGCGCGCCTGAGCACTGGCAGAACTCTCTTACCCGACGGTAACTTGGTGGGCGGGCCAGAGTGGTCTTGCTGGACCCGCCCGGGCGGCACGCAGCCGACGAAGGGAATCTCCGCCGTGCGCATCGCCGCCGTCATCCTCGGAGCACTGCTCCTGCTCGCGGGAGCCGGGGCTGCCGCGCCCGCGCCCGCGTTCACCTGGCAGGCGGCCTGGGTCACCGCCACCCAGCGGCCCGGCGACAGCTTCAACTGGTCCACCTCCGGATTCGGGAATCAGTCTGTGCGCCAGGTGATTCGGGTCAGCGCGGAAGGATCGACCCTGCGGCTGCGACTATCGAACCGATTCGGAACCCAGCCGCTGGTGGTGACCGGGGCGACGATCGCCCGCAGTGCCGGCGGTGCGGCCCTGTACCCGGACAGCCTGCAGCCCTTGACCATCGGGCACGAGTTCACCTTCCGGATCGACACCGGGGCCGAGGCCGTCACCGATCCGGTCGCTTTGCCGGTCGCCATGCTCGAAGAACTAACGGTCACACTGTATTTCGCCGACGCCACCGGGCCGGCCACCTACCACGCGCTGACCCCGAACACCTCGTATCTCGCGTGGGACGACCACCGCGCCGACAGCACCGGCGAGGCGTTCGCGGTCACCTCCACCTCCTTCTACTACCTGGACGCGGTCGAGGTGGCCGACTCGCATCCGCACCGGCCCGCGGTGGCCCTGTTCGGTGATTCCTTCACCGAGGGCGTCGGCTCCACCCGCGATCAGCACAACGCCTACCCCGATCAACTGGCCGAACTGCTGCTGGCCCAGGACCGCAGGCGCGCGGTGCTCAATCTCGGGATCAACGGCAACTGCGTGATCGCGGATTCGCAGTGGCTCGGTGAAGGCGGGTTGACCCGGTTCCAGCGTGATGTGCTGGACCGCCCGGGGGTGGGCACCGTGGTCATCCTGCAGGGCATCAACGACATCTGGGTCGGCGGCGCGAATCTGGCGCTGGGACCGCTCACCGGCGGGCTGTCCGCCGAGCAGGTGATCGAGGGCCTGCGGGGGCTCATCGCCCAGGCGCGGGCGGGGGGTCTGCGGGTGATCGGCGCGACCATCGCCCCGGTCGGGCGGTCCACCTTCGACAGCGGGGACCGGGCCAGGTTCGCCGACCGCGAGGGCGTGCGCCGGGCGGTCAACGACTGGATCCGCGGGTCCGGCGAGTACGACGCGGTCGCCGACATCGCGACCGTGCTGGCCGATCCCGCCGCCACCGACCGGCTCGCCGCGGTCTACGACATCGGCGATCACCTGCACCCGAACGACGCCGGTCACGCGGCCATGGCGGCCGCGGTCGCGGCGGTGCTCGACTGAGCCGTGAGCCGATTCCGCGCGGACGCGGATGAACACCCGCCGCCGATTCCGGTTATGTTGTCCGGTGCGGGCCGCGCCGCCATGATCTCGAGGCCGAGGGCCTGTCGCGCGCCGCGGGATTTGCTGTCGGGGAATGCGGGAGTTCGAAGATGCTGCGCAGCGGTGAGGTTTTCGCCGAATATGTGGTCGAAGGCGAGCTGGGTCGCGGCGGCATGGGTTCGGTATTTCTGGCCCGGCATCCGCGCCTGCCGCGCTTGACCGCGCTGAAAGTCCTGAATCGGCACCTGTTCTCCGATCCGGAGAGCCGAGCCCGTTTCGATCGGGAAGCCGAACTCGTGGCGCGGCTGGATCATCCCAATATCGTGGCGATCTACGATCGCGGCGCCGAGGGCGAACAGCTGTGGATCTCCATGCAGTACGTGGACGGCCCGGACGCCTCGACGGTTCCCGATCACGAGATGACCGCCGACCGCGCGGTGCGCATCGTCTCGGAAGTGGCCGAAGCGCTGGATCACGCGCACAGTCGCGGCGTGCTGCATCGCGACATCAAGCCCGCGAACATTCTGCTGGAGCAGTCCGTGACCGGGCGACCCGAACGAGTACTGCTGACCGACTTCGGAATCGCGCGCCTGCGTGATGACGCCGGGCATTTGACGCGCACCGGAACCTTCACCGCCACTTTGGCCTACGCGTCCCCGGAGCAGCTTTCGGGCGAGCAGCTCGACGCTCGCGCCGATCAATACTCGCTGGCGTGCACGATGTTTCGATTGCTGACCGGGGTCGGGCCGTACGAGTCCGATCATCCGGCCGTGGTGATGCAGGGGCACCTGTACGAGCAGCCGCCGTCGCTGTCCGCGATCCGGCCGGATCTGCCGGTGGCGCTGCACCGGGTGCTGGCGCGGGCCATGGCCAAACGGCCGCAGGATCGGTTCGGGTCCTGCGCGGAGTTCGCCGCGGCGGCGCGGCGGGCGCTGGCGGACGGGATCGACGCGACCGCGACCGTGCCGTTCACCGGCGCACCGGCGCGCGCGGAGCAGACGCGCGTGATCGCGCCGCCGAGCGCGCCCGAGCCGAGCCGTTCGCGCCGCGGGCTGTTCGCCGGCATCGGGGCCGCGGTGCTGGCCGTCGTTCTGGCGGTGGTCGCCGGCCTGTTCTTCATCGACCGGGGCGACGCGGGCAATCAGACCTCGGCCGGTGACCTGGACGCGCTGTGGGAGGCGTTCCCGCGCATGGTGCCGGTCGACAAGGGCCGCAAGGAGGGTTTCAACGCCGCCACCTGCAAGAGCTACGAGCCCAAGGACCGGCCCTCGGACAGCGACGACGGCCTCGACGTCGGCCGCTGGACCGCCCAGTGGGAGTGCGACGGCGGCGGCAGCTACAAGGACCCGACGTTCCGTTTCTACGCCTACCGCTCGGCCGACGACGTCCGCGCGGTGACCGCGCTGCTCGACCCCGCCACCAAGTTCTCCGAACGGAATCACGGTGTCTCGTACGTGAATTACCGCGTGAAGTCCTACTGGGGCGAGTCGATCATCACCGTCTTCCTCGACACCGACGATCGCGCGCCGTTCCTCATGTATTCGCGCCCGCGCTCGTCCAGCGAGAAGCCGGACATCGTCGCGTGGTGGAAGACCACGCGTCTGGACTAGTCGAGCGGATCGCGTGCGATCGGGCAGGTCATGCAGTGCCCGCCGCCGCGCCCACGCCCGAGTTCCGCGCCGACGATGGTGATGACCTCGATGCCCTGTCGCCGAAGTTCGGTGTTGGTGTGGGTATTCCGGTCGTACGCGAACACCACGCCCGGTTCGGCCGCGACCAGGTTGTTGCCGCTGTCCCACTGCTGGCGCTGATTGGCGTAGTAGCCGCCGCCGGTTTCCACGACGCGCAGTGTCGCGAGGTTCAGCGCGTCCGCCACGACGTCCAGGAAGGGCGACTTCTCCTCGGTGACTTCGATTCCTGTCGCGTTGTCGCCGGGACGCAGTGAGAAGGTGTGTATTCCCTCCACCACATCGGGATACGCGGTCACCAGATCGCGATCGGCGAAGGTGAAGACTGTGTCCAGGTGCATGGCCGAGCGCAGTTTGGGCATGCCGGCGGCGATGACCCGGGTCGCCGCGCCGTTGTCGAACAGGGTCTTGGCCAGCTGGGTGACGGCCTGCCTCGAAGACCGTTCGCTCATCCCGATCAACACCGCGCCGTTGCCGATCGGCATGACATCGCCGCCTTCGAGAGTGGCGTTGCCCCAGTCTTTTTCGGGATCGCCCCACCAGACCCGCGCGCCGGTGAAGTCGGGGTGGAAACTGTAGATCGCCTTCATCAGCAGTGTTTCGTCATGGCGCGCGGGCCAATACAGCGGATTGAGCGTGACGCCGCCGTAGATCCAGCAGCTGGTGTCGCGAGTGTAGAGGGTGTTCGGCAACGGCGGGAGCAGGTACTCGCGCACCCCGGCCTGTTCCCGGGCCAGGGCGCGGTAGCCGGCGGCGTACTCGCCGGGCAGGTCCGCGACCGCCAGGCCGCCGATCAGGTGGACCGCGAGTTCGCGCGCGGTCGATTCGGCGAGGTACGAGCGCACTTCGTCGACCAGGCCCAGCCCGACCTGGTTCACGGTGATGGTCCGGTCGAGCACCCAGTCCCGGGCTTCGGGGAGCTCCAGCGTCGCGGCGAGTACCTCGTGCAGTTCCACGACCTCGATGCCGCGGTCGCGCATCTTGGTGATGAAGTCGAGGTGATCGCGCTTGGCGTTCTGCACCCACAGCACGTCGTCGAAGAGCAGGTCGTCGCAATTGGTGGGGGTCAGCCGGTCGTGGGCAAGGCCGGGCGCGCACACCAGCACCTTGCGCAATGCGCCTACCTCGGAGTGCACGCCGAATGCGTTGGGGCTGGTCATGATTCGGTCTCCTCAGATGGATATCAGTCCGGTGGCCAGGGCGATGATCGCGGCGATCGCGCCGAGCACGGTGATGGCGAACAGCACCGCTTCGACCGGGCTGAACAGCTTCTTGCCGCGTTCCCGGCGCGAGAGGATGAACAGGATGGTTCCGGGGGCGTAGATGATGAAGGACAGCAGCACGAATTCGAGTCCGGCGACCAGGATCATGAAGGCGGTGTAGAACGTCGCGGCGCCGGCGATGAGCAGTTCGCGGTTGCGGTCCTGCGGCCTGATCTCGTCGTAGGTCTCGCGGGTGCTCGCCAGTTTCAGCGCGTAGGCCGCCGCGAGCAGATATGGCACCAGCGACAGCGCGCTGCTGAGTTTGAGCGTGAAGGTGAAGGCGTCGTCGGAGAACAGGGTGGTCAGCAGGACCAGCTGGATCAGCACGGTCGTGAAGGTCACCGCGACCACCGGCACCCGGTTGGCGTTGACCCGGGCCAGGAACGCGGGCATGTCGTCGTCCTCGGCGGCGACGAACAGCACTTCCGCGGCCATCAGCGTCCAGGCGAGGTACGCGCCCAGCACCGAGACGATGAGCCCGATGCTGATGAACCACGCGCCCCACGGGCCGACCGCGGATTCGAAGACCGGCGACATGGAGGGCTGCTGCATGCCCGCCAGTTCCTCGCGCGGCACGATGCCGAACGAAACCATGGTGACGGAGGCGAAAACCGCCAGCACACTGAGGAATCCGAGGATCGTGGCGCGGCCGATGTCGGCGCGGCTGCGCGCGTAGCGGGAGTACACGCTCGCGCCCTCGATGCCGAGGAAGACGAACACCGTGATCAGCATCGTGGCGCGCACCTGGCTGAAGAGCGATTCGGTGTAACCGTCACCGCCCCAGAAGTTGTCGGCGAACACCCCGGGGTCGAAATAGAACAGCAGCACGATGACGAAGACCAGGATCGGCACGATCTTCGCGATCGTGACGATCTTGTTGATGGTCGCGGCCTCCTGGACGCCGCGCAGCACCGTGAAGTGGAAGGCCCAGATGAACACGGTCGAGAGCAGGACCGCGGGGACGGTGTTGCCCTCGCCGAAGATCGGCAGCACCTGTCCGAGGGTCGATTTGATCAGCACCCAGTAGGACACGTTGCCGACGCAGGCGCTGGCCCAGTAGCCGAACGCCGAGATGAAGCCGAGGTATTCGCCGAAGCCGGCCTTCGCGTACGCGTAGACGCCGGCGTCGAGGTCGGGTTTGCGGACGGCGAGGCTCTGGAAGACCAGGGCGAGGGTGAACATGCCGGTGCCCGCGATGGCCCAGGCGATGAGTGCGCCGAAGCCGCCGGTGGCCTGGCCGAAATTGCGGGGCAGGGAGAACACGCCCGCGCCGACCATGGAACCGACCACCATGGCCGACAGGGTCAGCAGCGGCATGGTCTTGTCGGGGGTGTGGGTCGTTGTGGCCAAGGTTGTCCCCCTCGCTCACCGCGATCTGTCGGCTATCTCCGGTCTCGATGTCTCTATCAGGGTGGTTTTGTGGCTGAATGCGGCAATCCGACCCTCCCATACTCGGTTCGCGAATGCGCGGCAATCTATGAACTCTCTGCGGTGCCGACACCGGCCGGTGTGTGCGGGTGCGAGGCCGGTTCCGCGGTGTCCGGGCCGGGCCGGGCCCGTGCCCGCCGTCCGCGCCGCCCGGCGTGTCCGGGTGGGGAGTGCGCAGGTAAGCTCTCTTTCTCGTGAGTCTCACCCTCGGAATCGTCGGCCTGCCCAACGTCGGAAAGTCGACGCTCTTCAACGCGCTGACCCGCAACGACGTGCTGGCCGCGAACTACCCGTTCGCGACCATCGAGCCGAACACCGGTGTCGTGCCGCTGCCGGATCCGCGGCTGGGGGTGCTCGCGGAGATCTTCGGTTCCGAGCGGCAGCTGCCCGCCGTGGTGACGTTCGTCGACATCGCCGGCATCGTGAAGGGCGCGTCCGAGGGCGAGGGCCTGGGGAACAAGTTCCTCGCCAACATCCGTGAGGCCGACGCCATCTGCCAGGTCGTGCGCGTGTTCGCCGACGACGACGTGGTGCACGTGGACGGCAAGGTCGATCCGCTGGCCGATATCGAGGTCATCGAGACCGAGCTGATCCTGGCCGACATGCAGACCTTGGAGAAGGCGGTCGTCCGCCTGGACAAGGAAGCGCGCATCAAGAAGGACCGCAAGCCGGTCGCCGATGCCGCCAAGCAGGCGCAGGACATTCTGAACAGCGGCCGCACCCTGTTCGCGGCCCAGAAGGAGCTCGATGTCGAGCTGCTCAAGGAACTGTCGCTGCTGACGATCAAGCCGTTCCTCTACGTCTTCAACGCCGACGAGACGGTGCTGACCGACGAGGCCCGCAAGGCCGAGCTGAAGGCGGCCGTTGCGCCCGCCGACGCGGTGTTCCTGGACGCCAAGATCGAGTCCGAGCTGATCGAGCTCGACGACGAGTCCGCCCTGGAACTCCTGGAGTCGATCGGCCAGACCGAGCCCGGCCTGCACGCCCTGGCCCGCGCGGGTTTCCACACCCTCGGCCTGCAGACCTACCTGACCGCGGGCCCGAAGGAGTCCCGCGCCTGGACGATTCACCAGGGCGACACGGCCCCCAAGGCGGCCGGCGTGATCCACACCGACTTCGAACGCGGCTTCATCAAGGCCGAGATCGTCGCCTACGCCGACCTGGTCGAGGCCGGCTCGATGGCCGCCGCGAAGGCGGCGGGCAAGGTCCGGATCGAAGGCAAGGAATACGTGATGGTGGACGGCGACGTGGTCGAGTTCCGCTTCAACGTCTAGGTTTTCGCGCTCACAGCCGCGTCGGTCCCTCGGATCGGCGCGGCTGTTCGCGTTACCGGCCGCCGTGTTCCCGTTGGGCCTTGCGTTTGGCTCTTGCCATGCGCAGGAGGTAGGTGGGGGTTGGGGGGACCCAGGCGAGTTGGACGGCTTGGCCGAGGTCGTCTCGGTTGGCCCAGTGCTCGATGATTTTGCCTTCGGAGACCCGGAGCCAGTGGGTTTGGGTGGTGGCGAAGGTCTTGCCGGTGGGTGGGAAGACCTGGTCTATCGCGCCGTACTCGTCGTAGGTGACGAAGGGGCCGGTGTGGCGGCCGTGCATCGTGGTGTGGAGGGCGACCAGGTCGCCCTGGACCACGGCGGCCTCGATCGTGTGGCGGAGGCCGGAGTAGGCGGAGCGGAGCCACAGGGCCGTGGCGTAGTAGGCGGCGGGGCCGCGGCCCCGGGTCGCGGGGGGCTCGGATTTGCCCTCGCGGTTGATCGCGTCGGGGTGGATGATCGCGTCGAAGTCGGCGCGCTCGCCCTCGGACATGAGGTGCACCGAGCGAATGGCAAGGGCGCGTGCGGTTTCGGTCGTGGTGTCCATGGGATCTCGCAATCGAGGCGGGCGGACCTGTCCCAGGGATATATCGGGATCGAACGCCGTTGCGTTCGATCCCGTTGGGGCGCACACGCACGAACTCCGGCGACAGGGAGTCCCGGAGTCCACGGGACGAACGCGGCCCGGCAGGGTTCGAGCCGCCGGGCGGTCGTGTCGGCGCGCGGTCAGCGGGGAGCCGGGGCGGCCAAATACTCCTGCAGGCCCCGGGACACGGCCGCGTCGCCTTCGACCGTGGGGTGGCCGGGCTGGCCGAAGAAGTCGGGGCCGGGGGTGAAGATCCCGTTCAGCCAGGGGTCGGGGGAGCAGAGGCCGTGGCCGGCGGTCGCGGCGGCGGAGTCGAAGTACTCGATGCCCAGTTCGGTGGCGGCGGCGCGGGGAGCCTGCTGGACGCTGTCGAAGACGTCGGTCACCGCGCTCGCGCGGGGGAGGGCCACGGGGGCGCCGAGGACCGACATGCAGATCGTGTCGTCGCCGGGGGTGTGCATCTCCTGGTAGCCGACCAGGACTATGCGGGCGTTCGGGGCGTAGTAGCGGATGTAGGTGACGATGTCGCGGAGCTTGTCCACGTAGAGCTGGGCCGTCAGCAGGGTCGGGGGATAGGCGGTGGTCGCCGCGTCCGCGGTGCTGCAGCCACGGACCACGTTCACCAGGCAGGGGGCCAAAGCATCCTGGGCCCTGTGGTTTTCGCCCCAGGCGTCGTTCAGGCCGAACTGCATCAGCACCGCTTTCGTGCGGTCGCCGAACGCGCCGGAGGCAGCGGCCTGGCGGGCCTGGGTCAGCGCGGTCCAGAAGTTGTCCTCGCCGTGCCGGTACATGTACGACCCGACACAGGACACGTCCTCGATGTCTTTGCTGTCCCACAACCCCATGCGCTGGGCCAGCTGCGTCGGCCACGAGGTGTCCAGCCGCTGGCACGGCACGCCCGCGGGCTGCGGCTGCATCGTGGCCCAGGTGGCATTGGCGGTATTCGAATCGCCCATGACGACCAAGGACTTCCCCGGTTGCCCGGGCGCGTTCTCCGCAGTCGCCGACGGCGCGGTGAGCCCGCTCAGCAATACCGCCGATCCGAATACCATCGCGGCGGCGGTGATGAGAGAGCGCATGAGAAAACCCTTCGAGACTCGCGATCGAACCGTCGCCCGACAACCTTCGCAAGGTAAAGGATCGCATTTCAATTTTGTGAAGATTCACATACCCCCGGTGCCCCCAATTCCGGGGGCAACGAGGAATCGTGAAGCCCCGGCGGCCGGTCGGGTGTCGGCGTGTCATGAACCCGGCGCAACGCCCTAGGCTGCGGAAATGACTCACGACAACGAAGCGCCCGCGCACATCGAGGTCGGATACACGCACCTGTTCGCCGGTCTCGAACTGCGGCCCGACCGCCCGGCCGCCGACTACGAACTTTTGTTCTCCGACGGCTCGGTCGTTCGCGCCGAAGTACTCGGCGGTGCGGCGGGGGAGTCCGTTCTGCGAGTCGATTCGTATCGCACCGAAGCGGGAACGGTTATCCCCGAGCGGGTATGGATGGTGCGCCCCGGTGCGGGCGACGCCGTCAAACTCGGCCGGGCGCTGTGAGGTAACTCGTACCCCGACAGCGCCATTCGGCGAAACGGGGCGAATACGGTGGCGGGTATGAACGAGATCGCGATGATCGAGGCGAACGGGCTGGAGTTCGGATATCTCTCGGCGGGACCGGATTCCGGGCCGCTCGCGCTGCTGCTGCACGGGTTCCCGGACACGCCGCATTCGTGGCGGCATGTCGCGAAAGAGCTGGGGGCGGCGGGATACCGGGTCGTCGCGCCCTACATGCGGGGCTACGCGCCCACCTCGGTCGCCCCGGACGGGGCGTATCGGGCGGGTGCGCTGGCGGCGGACGCGAACGCGCTGCACGAAGCGTTCGGCGGCGGGGCCGATGCCGTTCTGGTCGGCCACGATTGGGGCGCGCCCGCCGTGTACGGCGCGATCGCCGCGGAGCCGAGCCGCTGGCGGCGCGCGGTGGCCATGTCCATGCCGCCGACGGCCGCGCTGCGGGCGGGCTCGCTGAGCTACGAACAGCTCAAACGGTCGTTCTACATCTACCTGTTCCAGACGCCCGTGGCGGAGTCGGTGCTGAACGCGGATTTCATCGCCGGGCTGTGGCGGGACTGGTCGCCGGGCCACGACGAGGATTTGCGGCCGGTCTTCGACGCGCTACGGGCTCCCGAGAACGTCGCGGCGGCACTCGGCTACTACCGCTCGATGCTGAACCCGCCCGCGCGACGGCCGGGACGCCCAGCGGCGCAACCGCTCACGGCGAGCACCGTGCCGGTCCTCTACCTGCACGGCGCGGCCGACGGCTGCCTGAGCTTCGACGCGGTCGATCCCGCGCTCACGAATCATCTACCGCCGGGCTCGCGGCACGCGCTGATAGCGGAAGCGGGCCACTTCCTCCAGGTGGATCAGCCCGCCGCGGTCAACGCCGAGATCCTCGACTGGTTCACGGCAGGTTGAACGAGCCCTTCGCAACGTCGGCCGTGAATCGATCCCAAGCGCCGGAATCGAATACGAGGGCCGCGCCCGCGGGGTTCTTGGAGTCCCGCACCCCAACCACCCCCGCGCCCAGGAATGCGACCTCGCCGCATTCTCCACCGGCCTGGCTGTAGCTGCTCTCGAACCACTGCGAATCAGCGTGGACTCTCGTAGCCAAGAATCACGAAGGGCGGCTGGAGACTGCTCGCGCCCATGTCGAGTAGCTGGGCGGCTTTGGTCCGGGTCATTCCCGTGCGAGTTCGCCATTCGAAGAGATAGCGGCCGAGTTGTCGGCGCGGCAGGGTCGATCCCGTCTCATTCATGTGGTTTCCCCGCCCCGGGCGAGCGGTCTCACCCGCTTCGCATACATCACCCCATTCCTTCCGGGCGGTGTGCCGGCGATTTCCCGTTGCTGGTTTGGTGCACCCGATTCGGGAAACCCCTGCACTACTGAAGGCGTGTGCTGGTTACAGGCGCTCGGAGCCGGATAAGCGGTCTCCGGATCCGAGTTGCTTTCCGAGCAAGGCGATCAGGAGCGGAGGAGAAGCCGTGAATTTTCGACCGACAGCACTGGGTTACATCCGGAGCGACGTTTCCCGCGTGCAGCAGGCGTGGGATGAAGAGCAGATCCGGAGCCGGGCCCGCCGGCTCGGGTACGACTTCGCGAAAATGGTTGTGGTGGACGGGCGTACGAACGACCGCCCGCTGGCGGGGTTGAAAGCGACCATCGCGCGGATCGAGGCGGAGGCGGTATTCGTGCCCAGCGCGGCGCATTTCGCGGGGGAAGCCGTTCCGGCCGGCCTGATCCGCGTGGCGGATGTCATCACGGTGAATCCGTTCGTCACCTACGCGCGCTGGTCGACCGGGCTGGTGGACAGCGCGGGACAGGGGACGGCGGACACCGCCTGACGCGCGAGCGAACCGCCGTCGAGCGGAACGCTAGGGCGACGGCTGCCGGATGGCGGTGAACACCCGGAGGCAGTGCTCGGTCATCTGTTCCGGTGTGTACCCGGGGTGCTCGCGCCACCACGAGATCGTGGTCGAGACGATGCTGAACCACCAGGCCAGCAGGAGCGAATGGTCCTCGGGCGCGGAGACGCCCGCCGCATCCAGGACCTCGTCCACGCCCGAAGCGCCCATCCCGTTCAGGGCCTCCTGGTAGCCGCGAGCATGGTCGAACGCCGCGCTGGGGCGGGGCAGGGTCTGGTCGTAGATCACGCGCCAGTTCTGGGTGCGGCCGTCCAGCGCGGTGAAGATCCCGGACAGGGTGGCCAGCGCCCTACCGGACGCGCCCGGCACCCCCTGGGCGGCGGCCACCGCCGAGACCAGGCCGTCGCCCGCGCGCCGCACGCACGCGGCGTGCAGACCGTCGCGGGAACCGAAGTACGTGTAGATCAGCGGCTTGGAAACCCCCGCGGCGGAGGCGATATCGGCCAGCGAGGCGTTCGCGTAGCCGCGATCGCCGAACTCGGCGGTCGCGATGTCGAGGATCTGCTGTTCGCGCTGCTCACGCGGAACGCCCTTGGTCCCGGCCCGATTCGCGGCCGTCTCGCCGCCGGTCACGGGCGGAGCGCGGGATCGATCAGCACGCCGGGATTGAGGATCCCCGCGGGATCCAGGGCCGACTTCGACGCGCGCAGGGCGGTCGCGAAGGGCTCCGGGCGCTGGTTGTCGTACCACGGGCGGTGATCGCGGCCCACCGCGTGGTGGTGGGTGATGGTGCCGCCGGAGTCCGACAGTGCCTGGGAGACAGCGGCTTTGATCTCGTCCCACTGTTCCACGGTCCGGCCCCAGTGGCCTGCCGCGTAGATCCCGAAGTACGGGGCGGGGCCGTCGGGGTAGACGTGGGTGAAGCGGCAGGTCACCACGCCGGTGATGCCGAGCGCATCGAAGGCCCCGGCGGCGGCGGCGTGCACGGCGGCGCGCAATTCCTCGAAACGATCCCAGGTGCAGGCGGTTTCGAAGGTCTCCACGATCATCGACTGCGCTGCGAGGGCGTCGCGCTGATACGGCATGCGCAGGAACGAGGAGCGCCAGGTGTCCGCCGAGCCGGTGCGCGCCGAATCCTGCTCGGAGTCGGCGGAACTCACGCCGTCGGGTACCCGGCCGCCGTACTCGCCGCAGATCCGCAGGGCATGCGAGATCGCCTCGTCCACCGGATGATCCGCGGATTCGAAGCCGAGCACCAGCACGCCGCCGGAGGTGGGAGTCCCGGCGTTGAGGAACGCCTCCATGGGATCGAGCAGGCGGCAGTTCGCCGGGAACAGGCCCGACTGCGCGATCACCCGGGTCGCGGTGACGGCGGCGGTGTAGTCGTCGAACAGCACCGACGCGCCCGACCGCCAGCGCGGTCGCACCTGCACGCGCATCCACGCCTCGGTGATCACGCCCAGAATGCCTTCGGACCCCAGGAACATGCGATCGGGGGAGGGGCCCGCGCCCGACCCGGGCAGCCTGCGCGATTCGCTGATTCCCACCGGCGTCACCACCCGCATGGATTCGACCATGTCGTCGATATGGGTGTAGACCGTCGCGAAGTGCCCGCCCGCGCGCGTCGCCAACCAGCCACCGAGCGTGGAGAATTCGAACGACTGCGGGAAATGCCGCAGGGTCAGATTCTCCGGGCGCAGGGCCTGCTCCAGCGCGGGACCGAGCATCCCCGCCTGGATGCGGGCGGCGCGGCTCACGTGATCGATCTCCAGGATCCGGTTCAGCCCGCCCAGATCCAGCGAGACGACACCCGGGTAGTCGTCGGTTCCGCGCGGTTCCACACCGCCGACCACCGACGTGCCACCGCCGAACGGGATGACCGCGATCCCGTCGCCGGCGCACCAGTCCAGGACGTCGACCACATCCTGTTCGGTGCGCGGGCGCACCACGAGGTCCGGCACGTTGTCCACGCGGCCGAGCAACGCCCGCACCACATCCCGGAACGCCTGCCCGTGGCCGTGCGCGACGCGATCACGCAGGTCCTGGGACGCCAAGCCGGACAGTGCTTTCGGGGCCTCGATGCGCGAGTCCGGCACCTTCAGCTCGGACAGCGCGGGAGCCTCGTGCACCGACAGGTCGGCGTCGGGGGCGATGGCCTTCACTCGCTCGGTGAGTGCGGCCCGCTCGGCTCCGGTCACCGCGTCCTCGACGTTTCCCCAGCCCCACCACGACCGCGTCATCGCCGTCTCCTCTCACCGCGCTCAGCAATTGAACCCAAGGTAATTTACTGTGAATTCAATTACAAGGGATCGTGCCTTCCGGCGGTGAAACGCCACGGATCCCCGTGCCCGGCCCGGCGCGCGTGCGGATTCCCGCGGCCGGGCTCGGGCAAGATCGAGGGATGAAGGTCATCGTTTTCGGTGGTACGGGCATGGTCGGCCAAGGGGTGCTCCGGGAGTGCCTGCGCGATGCGCGAGTGACGGAGGTGCTCGCGATCGGGCGCGGTTCGACAGGGCTCACCGACCCGAAACTGCGGGAGGTGGTCCAGCCGGACCCGGCCGATCTCTCGGCGCTGTCCGACGAGCTGCCGGGAATCGACGCGTGCTTCTTCTGCCTCGGCGTCTCCTCGGTGGGCATGAAGGAAGACGAGTACCGCCGCATCACCTACGACCTCACCATGCGGGTCGCCCGCACGCTGGCGGACGCGAATCCGAAGATGACGTTCATCTACGTCTCCGGACAGGGCACCGACAGCACCGAGCGGGGCCGCACGATGTGGGCCCGGGTCAAGGGCAAGACCGAGAACGACCTGCTCGCACTTCCGTTCCGGGCGTATATGTTCCGCCCCGGCTTCATCCAGCCGAAGGACGGCGTGATCTCCAAGACCCCGCTGTACCGCGCCGCCTACGCGGTGACCGGTCCCCTCATCCCCGTGCTCAAACGCCTCGCCCCCAACATCGTCAACGACAATCGCGAGATCGGCCGCGCCATGATCTCCGTCGCCGAATCCGGCTCGGACATCCGCGTGCTGACACCGCGCGACATCACCGCCCGCGCCTGACGCTCGGGTAAAGCGCCGTGGCAGTGCGTATGTGGGGCGAACTCACCGCTCCTCCGCCGCGCGCTGCCAGGCCGAATCCCGGAGCAGGCGCAGACCGTTGAGTGCCACCAGCAGTGTGGAGCCTTCGTGACCTGCCACCCCCAGCGGAAGCGGAAGCGTCCCGGCCAGGTCCCAGATGACAAGGGCGGCAATGCAGGTGGCGGCGATCGTCAGGTTGGCGATGACGACGCGCCGTGCACGGCGGGACAGGGCGATGACAGCCGGGACCGCGGTGAGGTCCTCGTGAATCAGAATCGCGTCCGCGGTGTGCAGCGTGAGGTCCGCCGCGGGGCTGTTCATGGCTATGCCGACGGTCGCCGTGGCGAGCGCGGGTGCGTCATTGATGCCGTCGCCGACCATGGCAACGCGCTCGCCACCGGCTTGCAGGGCGTGGATCGCGGCGGCCTTGTCCGCGGGCAGCAGGTTCGCGCGGACGTCGGTGATGCCCACCGCGCCCGCGAGCAGCGTTGCGGCGCGGTGGTTGTCGCCGGTCAACAGGATCGGGTCGGCAGCGGTCAACCGCCGCGCCGCGGCGACCGTGCGCCGCGCTTCGGGGCGGACCCGGTCGGTCAGGGCCAGCACGCCGACGGGAGTGCCGTCCCGGGTGACGATCACGGCCGTGCGGCCCCCGGCCTCGAGGCGCCGGATGGTTTCCGTCGTGCAATCCTCGGCGACCCGCGGTGCGCCGGGCGCGGTCACCGCGACGCGATGGCCTTCCACCAGCGCGGACACACCCTGCCCGGGTGTGGCGAGGAAGTCATCGGCGATGGGCGCCGGCAGTTTTCGCGCATCGGCGGCGCGGACGATCGCGGCGGCCAGCGGATGTTCACTCGGCCGCTCGGCGGCCGCTGCCAGGCGCAGCAGCTCGTCTTCGTCGAATCGTGTTTCCAGACGGTGGATTTCGGCGAGTTCGGGCGTCCCACGGGTCAGGGTTCCCGTCTTGTCGAACGCGATCCGCGAGACAGCGCCCAGCTGTTCCATGACCACCGCGGATTTGACCAGCACACCGTGCCGCCCGGCATTGGCCATCGCGGCCAGCAGCGGCGGCATGGTCGCGAGCACCACCGCGCACGGTGAGGCCACGATCATGAAGGTCATCGCCCGCAGCAGCGCGCGCTGCAGGGTGTCGCCGCAGATCAGCGGTATCGCGAACAGCAGGAGCGTGGCCGCGACCATGCCGACCGAATACCGCTGCTCGACCTTCTCGATGAACAGCTGCGTGCGGGCCTTGGTGCGGCCCGCGTCCTGGACCAGGGTGGCGATCCGCGCCACCACCCACTCCGCGGCCCGCCGATCCACGCGCACCCGCAACGCGCCGGTGCCGTTGAGCGTCCCGGCGAAGACCTCGTCGCCCGCGGTCTTCGGTACCGGCATCGACTCCCCGGTGATGGTGGCCTGATCGACCTCGCTGCCGCCCCCGATCACGGTGCCGTCGGCCGGAATTCGCTCTCCCGGGCGGACCAGCAGCACGTCGCCCACCACGAGGTCGGCCGCCTGCACCACCCGTTCCGCGCCCGCGGGATCCAGCCGGGTCGCGGTGTCCGGCGCGAGATCGAGCAGCCCCCGCACCGAATCCTCGGTGCGCGCCGTCGCGAACGCCTCCAGCGCACCCGAGGTCGCGAAGATGACGATCAGCAGCGCGCCGTCGGTGACCTGGCCGATCGCCGCCGCGCCGAGCGCGGCGACCACCATCAGCAGATCTACGTCCAGTGTCCGTTCACGCAGCGCGCGCAGCCCCGCCAGCCCGGGTTCCCAGCCGCCCGCCGCGTAGCAGCCGAGGTAGCACGCCCACCACATCCACTCGGGCGCGCCGGCGAGCTGCGCGCCCAGCCCGATCACGAACAGCCCGAGGGCTGCTGCGGCCCAGCGGGTTTCGGTCAGGTCGAACGGCCGGGTGCGACGCACCGGTGCGGCGGACGGGGCGAACTCGGACGGTACGACGGTCGGCGCGATCACCGGTCTCCTCCGGGACGAACGGTCGGGAACGCGGCCACGATAACAGAAAATATGAAGATCTATTCATGTGTTGTGGCACACTAAGCTCTCCGGTCATGGGACATGGAGTCGAAGGGCGCGACCGCCCGCCGGTGCGGCTGGACGCCGCCGCGGCCGCCCATGTCGCCAACACCCTCCAGGCCCTGGCCACCCCCAGCCGGCTGCTGATCCTGACCGAACTGCGGCACGGGCCGCTGCCGGTGACCGAACTCGCCGAGGCGATCGGCATGGAGCAGTCGGCGGTCTCGCATCAGCTGCGCCTGCTGCGCAATCTCGGCCTGGTCGTCGGCACCCGCGCGGGCCGCAGCATCATCTACAGCCTGCACGACAATCACGTCGCGCAGCTGCTCGACGAGGCGATCTACCACAGCGAACACCTGCGCCTGGGCCTGTCCGACCGGCCCGGAAACGCGAGCTGACCGCTTCCCTCGGGTATTCGCCGGCGCGCTCCGCCTGGACCCGCACTATCTCGGCAGCCGGCTCGGCCGAGGCGTCCCCCGCATTCGGCCGGATCGGCCCCGCGCCCGGGAACTTTCCGCGAGCCCCGGCTGAAAACTATGGCGGATAGTAGGTTTGGCGGGCAATGGCCGGGCAGGGTCGCCCGGCCGGGCGTGGATCGGACGGGGTTGGGGTTATGAAGGGCCTGGGTGCGCTGGAGAGCCAGGTGATGGCGGTGCTGTGGGAGAGCGCGGACGCGCTGTCCGTGCACGACCTGGTGGCGGGACTCGGCACCGACGAGCGGGTGCCCGCCTACACCACCGTGCTGACCGTGGTGACGCATCTGTGGGAGAAGGGCTGGGTGCGGCGGGAGAAGGTGGGGCGGTCGTATCGGTACCAGCCCAGCCGGACCCGGGCCGAGGCGACCACCGATCTGCTGCGCGAGATCCTCGACGACAGTCCCGACGCACCGGCGGTACTGCTGCATTTGGCGCGTACCGCGAGCGCCCGCGAGGTGGAAGCGTTGCGGCGCGGGCTATCCGGCGGCGGGAGTACCGCGTGATCGTGATAACCGCCCTGCTGGCAGCGGGTTTCGCACTCGCGATCGCCGGGCCGCGCGTGCTGGCCCGGATAGACTTCAGCGCCGCCCCGCGCATCGGGATGGCGGCCTGGCTGGGCGCGATCGCGGCCGTGATGGGCAGCGCCGTGCTGGTGCTGATCGCGCTGGCGTGGCAGGGGGACCCGCCGGGGGAGCGGGCCGCGAAGGCGGTGGCGCGCAGTCTGGCCGCGCTCGAGCCGCTGGTGATCACCTGGACCGCGGGGCTCATCATGCCGGTGGTGTTGATCGGCATGATCGTGCCGACCGGGCAGCTGGCGCGCATCGCCATCGGGCATCGCGGCCGGGAGACGGCACTGCGCCGCCGGCACTCCGAACTCATCGAGATACTGGGCCGCGCGGACCCCGCCGGCGCGCGGCTGGTCCGGCTCGACCATCCGATTCCGCTGGCGTACAGCGTCGCCGGACGTGGCGGCTACGTCGTGGTCACCGACGGGCTGGCGCGCTGCCTGACCGACGCGCAGTGGCGGGCCGTACTCGCGCACGAGAACGCGCACCTGCGCGGGTTCCACCACCACATTCTGGGGGCGTGCCAGATTCTGGCCCGGGCGTTCGGGTGGGTGCCGCTGTTCACCGCGGCCCCGGCCGCCATGGCCACCCTGCTCGAACTCGCCGCCGATCGCACGGCCGCGAACTCGACAGATCCGCAGTCGCTCTACACCGCGCTGCGCACCGTCGCCGCGCATACCGCCGGTGCGCCCGCCGGTCGCCTCGGGCTGATCGACGCCGACCTGGCCACCCGCCTGGAATGCCTTGCCGCGGCGCCGGAATCGCGCTCGGCCGCACGGTGCACGGCCGCCGCCATGCTGGTGGCGACGCTGTCGCTGGCCCCGCTCGCGGCGGTCGTCGCCGTCGGATCGATCACCGGGCTGGTCGGCTTGATCGCGGCCTGACAATCGGCCACGAAAAACTATCTTCCATAGTAATTTGACGGAAGGGTGCGCGCCGGCGGGTCCCGTGGAAGCGCCGGCATCGCGGTTCGCGTGTGCTCAAAATGTGAAATGGAACTAGTTCAGAAACGAGAAGCCTTGCGTTTCACGCTTTTCCGCCCGTGCAGGGCGATGCCGGTGCTCGCGGCCACGGCCCTGGTCGGGGCCGGTCTCGCCGCCCCCGGTCCGGCCGCCGCGGACCCGGCCGGCGATCCCGGGCAGACCCGCTATTCGCTGGTCGACGGCTGCTTTCGAATCGAAACCCCCGCCGGGCCACTGGTTCCCGCGGCCGAGCCGTTCCGCATGCGCGCCACCGCGCTCGGCGAATACCTGCTCTACGGGCGGCAGCGCGAGGTGCTCGAAGCGACCGGCGGTGCGATTCGGGCCGCGCGAGAACCCTCGGACGCCGCGGTGTGGACGGTGAACGGCTCGGGTGCTGCCGGATTCACGATCTCGAACGGCACGCTGAGCACGCCCGCGGTCTTCGCGCCCGACACCGGCTGCGCGGAATTCCCGGAGGCACAGGCCAATGCGCACGGCACGCCGGGCTCGGGTGTCGGCGCGGATGGCTCGATCGTGGGCACCATCGACGCCCACGCGCACGTCACCGCCTACGAATTCATGGGCGGCGATTTCCACTGCGGCCGGCCCTGGCATCGGTTCGGGGTCACCTACGCGCTGCCCGATTGCGCGCAATATCGCACCGGCACCAACGGTCTGGTCGCGAGCTTCCTCGATTACGGCGAGCCCTTCCGCAAGTCGGATACCGCGGGCTGGCCCGGATTCCGGGACTGGCCGAAACCCTCGGTGCTGACCGCGGAGGGCGCCTACTGGACCGGCATCGAGCGGTCGTGGAAGGCCGGGCTGCGGGTGCTGACGGTCGATCTGGTCGACAACGAATCGCTGTGCGCGATGATGACCGACCGCCGAAACCCCTGCGACGACATGGCTTCGGTGCGCACGCAGGCGGCCGGGCTGCGCGCGCTGGAGAACTACATCGACGCCCAGTCCGGCGGTCCGGGACGGGGGTTCTTCCGCATCGTCACCGATCCGGGCCAAGCCCGCGCGGTGGCGGCGGCGGGCAAGCTCGCGGTGGTCCTGGGGATGGAGGTGTCGAATCCGCTGGGCTGCGGGGTGTTCCTCGGTCAACCGCAGTGCACCCGGGGCGATGTCGACCGCAGTCTGACCGAACTCCGGGCACTGGGGGTCAGCAGCTTCTTCCCGGTCCACAAGTTCGACAACGCGTTCGGCGGCACGAAGATGGACCACGATGTGACCGGTCTGCTCGTGAACGCCGGCAACTTCATGCAGACGGGGACCTTCTGGAACGTGCAGGGTTGCACCGGTCCCGAACATGACAGCACCCAGCCGTCGGTGCCCGTCGCCGGGCACCTCAACCAGTTCCTGAGCCTGCTGACCGGTCCGCTGCTCGGCGGTGCGCCGCTGCCGCTGTACGCTCCCGGATCACATTGCAACGCCAGGGGATTGACCGAGCTGGGCGAGTACCTGATCAACCGGATGATCGACCTCGGATTCCTGATCGAAGTCGATCACCTGAGCGAGGCCACCGCCGGGGAGGTCATGTCCATCATCGAGCGCCGCGGCTATCCCGGCGTGCTGTCCTCGCACGGGTGGGACTCGGACAAGACGACGAAAAGAGTCTATGCCGCCGGTGGTTTCGCCACGCCGTACGCGGGCGGCCCCGCGGGATTCGTGGAGAACTGGCGTGCGGCGCGCGCCATGCCCCGGCCCGCCGGGGAGTTCGGGTACGGCTTCGGCTCGGATATGAACGGCATCGCCGGGCAGGGCGGTCCCATCGGACCCGGGATCGTCGCCTACCCGTTCACCTCGTACGACGGCAGCGTGGTCTTCGGCCGGGAGCGCTGGGGCGAGCGCACTTTCGACATCGGAACCGACGGCACCGCCACCTACGGCAGCTACGCCGACTGGCTCGAAGCCGTCCGGGTCCTGGGCGGCCCGGAGATCATGAGCGACGTGTTCCGCGGCGCGGAGGTCTACCTCCGGCTGTGGGAGCGGGTGCGGAGCTGATTGCAGTGCGACACAGGAGATTTGCCGTGCAGAACACACTATTCGACGGATCGCGCCGGACCACCGTGCGCGTGAGACTGACCCGCGGATCCGCGCGGGCCGCGGTGGTACTGGCACTGCTGGCCGGGGCGCTCGGCGTCCCGGCCGAGCACCTCACCCCCGCCGCGCAGGCCGATCCCGCCGCCCTGCGGGGTCCGCTCAGCACCGTGGGCCGGTACATCGTGGACGCGAACGGCCAACGCGTGAAACTGAAGTCGGGCAACTGGCACGGTTCCAGCGGCACCTGGCAGGGCAACGGCAGCGACGAGGAGGACGCGAACAACTTCGCACAGGAGAACGGTCATCGCGCCCCGCTGGGGTTGGACCGCGTGCCCATGGGACAGCTGATCGCGGACTTCCGAGCGCTGGGGTTCAACAGTATTCGGCTGCCGTTCTCCAACGAGATGATCGGCGACGCCCGCCCGGTGCGGGGGCTGACCGCGAACCCCGGACTCAACGGGCTCACCCCGCTCGAGGTGTTCGACCGGGCCGTCGCCGCGCTCACCGACGCCGGACTCGCCGTCATCCTGAACAATCACACCACCGCCACCCGCTGGTGCTGCGCGGTGGACGGCAGCGAACGCTGGAACTCCGGGCAGAGCACCGAGAAGTGGATCGAGGACTGGGCATTCCTGGCCGCGCGCTACCGATCGAATTCCGGTGTGGTGGGCGCGGATCTGCGCAACGAGGTGCGCCGTGACACCTTGGACAACCCGAACTGGGGGCTGGGCGACAAACACGACTGGGCCGCCGCCGCCGAGCGCGCGGGCAACCGAATCCTGGCCGACGCCAACCCGAATCTGCTCATCATGATCGAGGGCATCAACTGGTCCGGCATTCCGACCGACCTCACCTGGCACGACCGGCCCATCCTGAAGCCGCTGAAAGACCTGTCCGCCACCTTGGTTCGCTCGCACAAACTCGTCTACGCCGCGCACTTCTACGGCTACATCGGCCCGAAGCACACCGGGGCGAGCGGCTGGGGCGAAACCCACGACGCCCGCTTCCGGGAGCTGGCGCGCGGCGAGTTGTTCGCCGCGATGGACGCGCTCGCGGGCTACGCCGCCACCACCCCGGACCGGCATTTCACCGCGCCGGTGTGGATCAGCGAATTCGGCATCGGCAAGGACGCGACGGCGCAGGATCGTGCGTGGTTCGCGAACATGGTCGACTTCCTCATCGAGCGCGATCTCGACTTCGCCTACTGGCCCGTCGTCGGATTCCAGCACGGTGATCAGGGCAATCAGTGGGGACTGGTGCGGTACGACACCGACGGCGCCGTGCGCCGCGCGGTGGACGCCGACGATTGGCGCGCCCCGCATATCCAGCGGCTGCTGGCGCACGACGGTACGACCGGCCCGGTCGCACCGGTGCGGACCTGGTCGATGCTCTCGGCCCGCCATGCCGACGACAACGCCTCGCTGCGCGCGGCAAGCGACTGGGATGCGGGCGCGCGCAAACTGGCGTGCCCCGACGATCAGCGGCTGATCGGCATCAGCAGCCGCGGGCAGGGCGGGCTGTGCACCGACGCGACCCACGCCGCGCTGTGGCAGCCCGACACCCGGGCCACGGTCGTGAAACAGGAGCTCGTCACCACCGACTGGGCGCGCGGCTTCACCAAATATCAGTGCGCGGACGGGCAATTCATGATCGGGTACAGCCTGCGCGGGGACAGCGTGTCCGCCGTGCTGTGCGCGCCCGGGCGGATTCCCCTGGCCGGCGCGGGCCGCACCCTCTGGGACGACCGCGGCGACACCCGCCCCGCGTCCGGCGAGGGCGGCGACTACGCGACGGGCTACTACAAAGCGCAGTGCGACGCGAACGAATACGCGGCCGGCATCGGTTTCTCGCGCGGCATCCTGCGCGGCGGTCACCCCGACGCGCTGTACTGCCGCGCGCTGTGAGTTGTAACCGGTGACTCGTTCGGATGCCGTTTCTCGTCTTTGACCCTTGACTGACCTGAACTTTTGGATTTCTTTACCTTTATTGGAGATTTCGGTAGCCTCGACGAAGACCCAGGGGCTTCTCCCGCTGGCGACCAATCCTTGATCGTGTTGTGCGGACCTGCCCCGGAGGCGTGTGTAGTGGATGTTTCTCTGACCATGTGGGCGGTGACGGTCGCCGTCCTGAGCGCCCTCATCGCCGTCGACTTCTTCATCGGCCGCAAACCGCACGACGTCTCCATGAAGGAAGCCGGCATCTGGACCGTGGTCTGGATCGCGCTGGCCGCGCTGTTCGGCCTCGGCCTGCTGTTCATGGGCGAATCCCAGGCGTCGACCGAATTCTTCGCCGGCTTCATCACCGAGAAGTCGCTGAGCGTGGACAACCTCTTCGTCTTCGTGCTGATCATGGCGAAGTTCTCGGTGCCCTCGCACCTGCAACAGCGCGTGCTGCTGTTCGGCGTGCTCATCGCGCTGGTGCTGCGCGCGGCCTTCATCGGCGCCGGCGCGGCCATCATCTCCAACTTCTCGTGGGTGTTCTACATCTTCGGCGCGTTCCTGATCTACACCGCGTGGAAGCTCATCAAGGAGGCGCGGGCCGAGGAAGAGGACGAGGAGTTCGAGGAGAACCGGCTCCTGAAGTCCATCGAGCACCGGTTCGGCGTCGCCGACCAGTACCACGGCACCAAGCTGTTCGTTCAGAAGAACGGCAAGCGCATCATGACCCCGCTGCTGGTGGTCATGCTCGCCATCGGCACCACCGACATCCTGTTCGCCCTGGACTCGATTCCGGCCATCTTCGGCCTGACCCAGGACCCGTACATCGTGTTCACCGCCAACGCGTTCGCGCTGATGGGCCTGCGCCAGCTGTACTTCCTGCTGGGCGGACTGCTCAAGAAGCTGATCCACCTGAGCTACGGACTGTCGGTGATCCTGGGCTTCATCGGCGTCAAACTGGTGCTGCACGCGCTGCACGAGTCCGGCGTGGACGTCCCGGAGATCTCCACCCCGCTCTCGCTCGGCGTCATCTGCGGCGTACTGGTCGTCACCACCGTCACCAGCCTCGTCGCGGCCCGCAAACTGGAGGCCGCGGACTCCGCCAAGTAAGCCCGCAAGCGCCGGGCGACACCGCCCGGAATCCACCGCCCGCCGGTCGCGTCACGCGCCGGCGGGGGGTGGGCTGGCCGGGG
>NZ_JBEXUS010000084.1:0-36936 GCF_040614455.1 Nocardia sp. NPDC005978 | reverse complement strand
CCCCAGCCCAACATCTTTTCAAGCAAACGCCCGTATATCTGTTTTTGGTGATGGTGATTGGTGTTCTGCCGTTTCCACTTCCGATCTGGCCGCCGCGGCCACGGCCGCGCTGACCGAGGCCCTGGGACTGTGGCGCGGGCCCGCCCTGGGCGATGTGCTGGACGCGCCGTACGCGGGCGCGGTCGTGGCCCGGCTGGACGACCTGCGGGCCGCGGCGCTGGAGGATCGGTTCGACGCCGAACTCCGGCTGGGCCGCCACGGTGCGGTGCTGTCCGATCTGGATGCCGCCGGTGCTGCGCATCCGCTGCGGGAACGGCTGGCCGCGTTGCGGATTCGAGCGCTCGCCGCGGGCGGCAGGCAGTCCGACGCGCTCGCGGTCTACGAGGACATGCGGGAGCGGCTCGGCGAGGAACTCGGCATCGATCCGTCGGCCGAATTGCGGGACACCCACCTGGCGCTGTTGCGCGGGGAGCTCGAAACACCCTCCGCGCGAAAGGAACCCGCCGGAAGTGCGCTGCCGGCGCGGCTCACCAGTTTCGTCGGGCGGGAACAGGAGTTGGCCGCCGTGGCTGGGCAGCTCGCGGCGGCGCGGCTCGTCACGCTGGTCGGTCCGGGCGGTGCGGGCAAGACCAGGCTCGCCCTCGAGGCCATGTCGCGCCGGGCCGGGGAGCCGGTGTTCTTCGTGCCCCTGGCCGAGGTCGGCACGCCCGACCAGCTCGCCGACGCGGTCTCCGGTGCGCTGGCCGCCGCGGACGGGCCCACCGGCGCGGGCGCCGCCCGGCTCACCGAGCTGCTGGATGTCGGCGCGGCCGTACTGGTTCTGGACAACTGTGAGCACGTGATCGCCGCCGCCGCCGAACTCGCCGCGCACCTGCTGGCCCGGCTGCCGCTGCTGCGCATCCTGGCCACCAGCCGGGAACCGCTCGCGATCGACGGCGAGACGCTGTGCCATGTGGGACCGCTCCAGGTTCCGGACCAGGTACTGGACCCCGAAGCCGCGCAGCGCAATCCGGCGGTCCGGCTGTTCCTGGACCGGGCGGCCGCCGTGCGTCCCGGCTTCACCCTGGACGACCAGAACCTGAACCCGGTGCTCGAGATCTGCCGCCAACTCGACGGCATCCCATTGGCATTGGAGCTGGCCGCCGCCAAGCTGCGCGCCATGGGCGTCGATCAGATCGCCCGCCGCCTGGACGACAGGTTCCGGCTGCTCACCTCCGGCAGCAGGACCGCTCTCCCGCGCCAGCGCACCCTGCTGGCCCTGGTGGAGTGGAGCTGGGACCTGCTCGAGGAGCCGGAGAAGCTCCTCGCCCGCAGGCTCTCCTACTTCCCGGCCGGGGCTACCTTGGAAGCCCTCGAAGCGATCTGCGCCGACGCGGACCTGCCCGCCGGCGACATCCTCTACGTCCTCGGCGCACTGGTCGAGAAATCCCTGGTCACCGTCTCCGGCGATGATCAGCCCCGCTACCGGATGCTGGAAACCATCCGCGCCTACGCCGCCGACCGCCGGGCAGCGGCGGCCGAGGATCTCGCCTCGCGCTTCACAACCCACTACCTCGCGCAGGCGGAGGCGGCCGAGCCAGGCCTGCGCACCCGCGAACAGCTCACCGCCATAGCCTTTTTCGACGCCGAACACCCGAATCTCGTTCTCGCCCTGCGAACCGCCCTCGCTGCGGCCGAATCGGAAGAGAATCGGCCGGATCGGACCGTGCGCGGAGGTCACCCCGGGCTTGCGAGCGAGTCGGCCGATGGGATCGCCGGGGACTACTCGCATGCGGTGAGCCGGGGCAATCCGAGCGACACCTGTCACCGGCGCGACCCCGCGGTTCGGCCGGTGGTGTCGGATTCGCCGAACGGGGGGCGGGATGGTGTGGTCGGCGCGGACCTAACCGGCGTTGCCGAATCGGGAAGTTGCCTGGCGGCCCGATTCACGCGGGCGCTGTTCTGGTACTGGGGGATTCGAGGGATGAGCAGCCGGTTCGAGGCCGCGGTGCGGGACGTGTTGCGGTTGGAGTTGCCGCCGGATGTGCGGGCGGCGTTCCGGGTCATCCGGTTGATGGCGGGCGCTCCCACCGGGGAGACGGAGGCCGTTCGAGAACTCATCGAGGACTGTGTGCGCACGGGGGCGCTCGAGTTCCATCCGGCGTTGCCGCTGTGGACCTCGCTGGTGGCGTCGGGGGCGGGGGAGGACGAGCTGGCCGAGCGGCAGCTCGCGCAGGCGGTGGGGCGGTCCGATCCGTGGGTGCGGGCCAGCGCGCATCTGGCGCGGGACCTCGCACTGACCGGGCGCGGGGAGCCGATCGCCGGGGCAGCCGAGCGGCGAGAAGCGTTGCGGGCGTTCGAGATCACCGGGGAGCGCTGGGGGCTGGGGGTAGTGCTGCTCGGGATCGGGCGGGCACACGGGCTCGCCGGGGAACACGAGCGGGCCATCGCCGCGTTCGCCCGGGCCGTGGCGCTGGCCTCGGAAACGGGAATGGAGGACGACCTGTTCGTCAGCCGGGCCGAACTCACCCGCGCGCGGATGCGGGCCGGAGACCTCACCGGGGCCGCCGCCGACATCGAAGCGGCACAGCGCCAGTCGGAGGAACTCGGCTACGCGCGGCTGCGTGAGGTGCTCGGCTTCAGCCGCGCCGAAGCGTATCGCCGCACCGGCGAGGTGGAGCGGGCCGCGGCCGAACTCGACCGGCTCGAACAGCGGATCGAGCGGCTGCCGCTACCCGAAGTCATGGCTGTGAACCGCATTTCGATAGCCCGCCTGGCCAACCACCTCACCGCACGCCGCCCGGAGCAGGCCCGGGAATTGCTTCCCGCCGTGATCGAAGGCGCGTTCCACGCCGGTGACGTCGCCGCGGTGACCCAGGCCCTGGCCCACGCCGCCGAGCTCCTGGCCGAACTCCTGTTCCACGAGGGGGAATTCACGGGGTCCGCGTCCGCCCTGGGCCTGAGCGAAGCAATCCGCGGCGAGTTCGACCACGGCGAACCCCAGCTGCGCACCCTCAGCACCGAACTCACCTCTCGACTGGGCTCGGAACCGTTCCGCACCGCCTACGACCGCGGTGCGGCCACGCCGCGCACCGTGGCAATCGGCCAGCTGCGGGCGGCCCACGCCGAACCCTGAACCGAAGCGATCGCGCACCGGCGCGGCAAGGGGTCGCCGCGGCGCGTTCGCGGATGCGCCGCGGTGCGGGTCGCCTCTGCTCTGTACGCACGCGGATGCACACCTTCGACTTCGCAGGGCCGGGCGTCATGGCGGGCGTGTGGACCCTGCCGCCGTGCCGGTTTCGACGATCGCGACTCGGCCTGGCGAATCGCCCCCCATTTGGCGCCGTCATCGCCCACCGCCGCCGCCATCGACACGGGTGCGGGAGCGCGCTGCGTCGTACCGGGCGCGTTGGCGCCGTGAACCCCGGACCCTGATCGGGTCCGGGAAGCGCGGCGCGAGGGCCCGTTCGGCGGTTCAGACGCGGGTGAAGAGGCGGCCGGCCAGGTCCAAGCCGGTGATCGCGCCGGTCGTATCGCGGCTGAAGAAGCCGCGCTGACCCTTGAAGGAGCCCTCGGTGATCATGTATTCGTCGCCGTCGCCCGGCAGCAGGGCGAACGGGAAGGGCGGGTGATCCTGGGGGAGATCGGTGTCGGCGGCGGCGCGGATCTCCGGCTTGATCCGGCATTCCAGGGACAGGCCCGTGCCGTCGGTCAGGACCGTCATGGTCATGGCGTCTATGTCGTAGGTGCCCAGCAGTTCTCCCGCGCGGGACGCCTCGAAGGGCAGCGGCTCGGGGTCGCCGTCCACCAGGCCCAGGTAGTGCTCCAGCGCCCAGCGCACTACGGCCCGGTTGGACGGGATGCCGTCGGGGCTGGCGTTCGACATCACGATGATCGCGAAATCGTGCTCGGGGACCAACAGCAACTCGGCGAACTGGCCGAAGGCCGAGCCGCCGTGGCCGAAGGTGGCGACGCCATCGATCTCACGCAGGAACCAGCACAGGCCGATGGCGTCGCCCAGGCTGCTGGCGCGCAAATCGACGGTGGGGCGGCGCATCTCGTGCAGCGCCGCGGCCGGCAGCACGACCTCTCCGGACTCGGCCCGGCCGTCCCCGAGCTGAAAACGCGCCCAGCGCAACTGTTCCGCCACCGACGAGACCAGACCGCCGCCGGGATTGTTGGCGCGGGTCCCGGTCCAGGTGCGCGTCACCGACAACGCGCCGTCCTCGTCCCGCTCGTGCCCGATCGCGAACCGGCGCGTCATGATGCTGTCGCGCTCATATCCGCTGTGCGCCAGGCCGACCGGATCCAACACCAGGCGCGTGACGGCCTGTTCGAAGGTGAGCCCGGTGACCTTCTCGATGACCCGGCCCAGCAGATTGAAGCCGGCCTGACTGTAGGAGGCGCGGGCTCCCGGCGCCGCGATCAGCGGGATCTCCGCCAGCCGCGCCACGAACTCCGCGAGCGCGTCGTCGCCCGCACCGGTGTCGTTGATCAGGTTCCAGTCCATGCCGGAGGTGTGGTTCAGCAGCTGCCGCACGGTGATCGCGGCGGCGTGCGCGGGATCGCTCAGCGTGAATTCCGGAACGTACCGCCGGACCGGCGCGTCCAGGTCGATCCGGCCCTCGGCGACCAGCCGCATGACCGCCGTAGCCGTGCAGCTCTTACCGGTCGACCCGATGGTGAACAGCGTGTCCCGGTCCACCGGCAGCGGATTCTCGATGCTGGTCACGCCGTACTCGGCGAAGATCTCCCGGCCGTCGGCCCACACGCCCACGGCCATGCCCGGGATCCCGAACTCCGCGGCGGTGGCCTCGAGCTGCTTCGACAGCGCGCTATCCGAGATCGCTTCGTTCGAGATCGCCCTGTTCGACATGTTCGACATTGCCCTACCTCTTCCGTGTCCGATATCCGTGCGGCTCGGTGTCGGCCGCTCATCCGGTGTGAGAACACAGTGGCCGGGCGCGCTGACAGCCCGCCGACAGATCGCTGACAGCCGCCGACCGGGTCGACGCCTCCCCTAGACGGCCGGTAACACGGCCCCGACCGGCGGCTCTCAGGCGACGCACCAGCAAATGCTCAGTGAACTGCGGCAGGGTGGGTTACCTCGTTGCTACCGCTTGAAAACATGACTTCTACCGAGGAGATAGACCGCGTGCGTGCAAAGAAGATCTGGGGCGGCGCGGTTGTAGCGTTGACCGCAACCGTTCTGCTACCGATCGCCGCGGGTACCGCCACCGCCGCTCCGGCCGTGCCGACCGCGGGCGTCTCCGCGAACAGTTCCAAGATCGTCTCGACCGAGCACGTCGATGACCGCACCCTGCGACTGCAGGTCTACTCGGCCTCGATGGACAGAAACATCGAGATCGACGTGCAGCGCGCGGCGGACACCTCCGAGCCGCGTCCGGTGCTGTACCTGCTCAACGGCGCGGGCGGCGGCGAGGATTCGGCGACCTGGCAGCAGCAGACCGACGCGCTGAACTTCCTGCGGGACAAGAACGTCGAGGTGGTGCAACCGGTCGGCGGCGCGTTCAGCTACTACACGGACTGGCGCGCGAGCGATCCCACGCTCGGGGTGAACAAGTGGAAGACGTTCCTCACCCGGGAATTGCCGCCGCTCATCGACGGCGCCCTGAACACCAACGGGCGCAACGCCATCGCGGGATTGTCCATGGCGGGCACCTCGGTGCTGCAGTTGCCCATCGCCGCGCCCGGACTGTACAAATCCGTTGCCGCGTACAGCGGTTGCGCGCAGATCAGCGATCCGGTCGGCTACAACTTCGTCAATCTCGTCGTGGCCGCCGGCGGCGGCAACACGATGAACATGTACGGCCCCAAGGACGATCCCATGTGGGCCGAGAACGACCCGTACGTGCACGCCGATCAGCTGCGCGGCCTCGACCTGTACATCTCGAGCGGCACCGGCCTGCCGGGCCCGTGGGACACCCTCGACGGTCCGCACACCCTGCCCGGGGTCGGCGGGCTGGTGAATCAGACGACGCTCGGCGGCGCGCTGGAGGCGGCCACCAACTACTGCACACACAATATGCAGGTCAAGCTCGGGCAGCTGGGCATTCCCGCCACCTTCGACTTCCCGCCCTACGGCACCCACTCCTGGGGGTACTGGCAGGACGAGCTGAAGAAGTCGTGGCCCGTGCTGGCCTCGGGGCTGGGCCTGCCCGCCTGAGGAACCCGAGCCGCCCGGCGGCGGCCGCGGCCGGTGGGGAACCGGCTGCGGCCGCGTTCCATGGCTAGCGGGTCAACTCGAAGCTCGGGTAGCCGTTGTCCCGCTCGGTGTCGCAGAATCGGCGGTAGTTGCCGAATCCGCCGATGTAGGGCATGAACACGCGCTTCTTGCCCTCCACGTTCGCGCCCATGTACCAGGAGTTCGCGCGCACGAACAGCGTGCCCTCGGCGACCTCCATGAGGTGATCGGTCCAGGTCGATGCGGCCTCCGCGCGCGCCTCGACCTGCCGGATGCCTTGCGCCCCACAGTGTTCGATCAGCGCGAGGACCCAATCGAGCTGCTGTTCGGAATGCAGCACCATGTTGGCCATCACCGACGGGGTTCCGACGCTGTTGATGCTGAACATGTTCGGGAAGCCGTGGATGCCGAAGCCCAGGTAGGTGACCGGGCCGTCGGCCCAGGTGTCGGCCAGTTTCGTGCCCCGGGCGCCGGTGATGTCGATGCGCAGCAGCGCACCGGTCATGGCGTCGAAACCGGTGGCGTAGACCAGGGTATCGATTTCCACGAACTCGTCCGCGGTGCGAATACCGGTCGGGGTGATCTCCTCGATCGGTTCGCGGCGCAGGTTCACCAGCCGCACGTTCGGCCGGTTGAACATCTCGTAGTAGCCGGAGTCGGTGCAGATGCGCTTGGTGCCGATCGGGTGATCGGTGGGAATCAGATCGTCCGCGACGGACTGATCATCGATCTTCGCGCGAATCTTGGCCACCGCGAACTCGCGCACCAGCTCGTTGGCCGCCAGGTCGCTGTTCTGGTCCGGGAAAACCTTGTTGAACAGGACGCCGCCGCCGTTCCAGCGCTCCTCCATGGCCTGCTCGCGCTCGGCGGCCGAGAGTTCCAGCGCCTTGGTGGTCAGGCTCGGATGCGGTGTCGCGGCCGGGGCGTAGTACGACTTCTCGCGCCGGGCGGGGTAGGTGGCGCGGATCTGCTCCTGCTCCTGCATGGTCCAGGGCCGATTCGGAATGGGCACACTGAAATTCGGGGAGCGCTGCAGCACCGTGAGCGCCTCGGCCTCGCGGGCGATGATGGGCGAGACCTGGATGCCCGAGGAGCCGGTGCCGATGACCGCCACCCGTTTGCCGGCGAATGACACGCCCTCCTCCGGCCAGCGCGCGGTGAAGAGCTCTTCCCCCGCAAAGGTTTCCACGCCCGGGATGTTCGGCTTGATGGGCGCGGACAGGCAGCCGGTGGCGAAAACCACGAAGCGGGAACGGAATTGCGACCCGTCGGCGGTCCCCACGGTCCAGATTCCGGACTCGTCATCGAAATGCGCGGCGGTCACGGTCTGTTCGAATCGGTAGTGCTTGCGCAGGTCGAAACGTTCGGCCACGTGGTTGATGTAGGCCAGGATCTCCGGCTGCGCGGCGAAGCGCTCGGTCCAGGTCCAGCTCTGCTGCAGTTCGGAGTCGAAGGAGTAGGAGTAGTCCACGCTCTCGACATCGCAGCGGGCGCCGGGGTAGCGATTCCAGAACCAGGTGCCGCCGACGTCGACGCCGGTCTCCAGGCCCAGCACGTTCAGGCCGGCTCGGGCTGCCCGGTGGACGCCGTAGAGCCCGGCGAAACCGGCCCCGATGATGATCACATCGTGGTGATCGGCCTGCGCTGCGCTGGCATGCATGCGTGCCCTCTCGACTTCAGCTAGAACTATTTCGATTAGGCATATCGTCATCGCTGGGCGGGACGGTCGCGAGCACGCGTCCCACTGAACAGGAGAGCGCGCGGCTCCGGGGCCGCGGCGCACGCCCTGCCGCGCGGGCGCGCGGCGGTTATTCTCGCGGTATGTGGCGGAAGACGGCGGTCTGGTGGATGACCGCGCTCTCCGCCGTCGCGCTGACCGCGTGCACGGGCCCGGCGGAGCCGGAGTCCACGGTCGCGACCACCGAAACCTCGGGCGCACCCGATACCGATCCGGTGACGGGGATGACGCCCTGCGGCGATATCGGTTCGGCCGCAACGCCTCCCGACTGTGTGCTGCGCGCTCGCGACGGGACCGGACTGGTTTTCGAAGTGCGCCATGCCGCGAACGGGTCGAGCAGTCTGACCACGATCATCGTGCGCGACAGCGACGGCGAGCAGGTGCAGACCATCACCGAGAAGGGCTGGCGGGCAGCGGCCGGCGCGCGACTGCGCGACCTGGACGCCGACGGGCGCGACGAGCTGATCATTCCGCTGTTCCTGGCCACCGCGAACGCCTCCTACGCCATCTATCACGCCGGCGGCGGGTCGCTCGAATACCGGCGGGCGGGGCAGCTCGGCGGAATCGGCATCGACACCTCCGATTCCGGCTACACCGTCGCCTCCGCTCGCGCCGGATACGCCGCCTGGGACGTGCAGTTCTGGACCTTCGTGCAGGACCGGCTGCATCCGGTGGTCACCGCGCAGGTACGACCCATCGAGGGCAGCGACGGCAAGGTGGCCGGAACCACGTGCGCGGTAGTCGACTCCGGCGGGCTGGACGATCTCGGGCTGAGCGCGAGCGCGGCCACCGCGCAGTTCTGCGCCGAGCCCACCGTGGTTCGGGTCATGCGGAACTGATCCCGGGGGATCGGTACCCCTACGTAGTCGCACCCGGAAATCTCGGTGGAAATCCGGATACCGCGCGGCGGGCCGGGAGCGCAGGATGAAAGCAGGTCAGCGACCCGGCTTCCCATATCGCCGGCGCAGCCACTCGGCATAGTCGAACGACACCGCCTCGCCATCGTCGTCGAGGCACAGCGCAGCGTCGCGCACTCGTCGGACGACGCGGCCGATCGGCGGCACCGGCGCGGGCAGCAGGGACTGTCCCAGCGCGGTCCGCCGCGCGGCGGCCAGCTCGGTCAGCGACTGCACGATCGGGCCGCCGATATCGCGGACCCGGCCGGACGGCCCCGCCTCGACCGCAGCGGCCAGGCGGGCCGCCACGGCCGTCACGTCGACGGGCTGGAACAGCAGCGCGCCGCGCGGAGCCAGACGGAACTTCGCCGCCCCGGCCAGAATTTCGTCGATGAGCTCGTGAAACTGGTTGGCGCGCAACAGCGTCCAGGGCACGGGAGCGTGGGTGACCACCTGCTCCTGCGCGGTCTTGGTGCGGTAGTAGCCGAACGGCACCCGTTCGCAGCCCACGATGGAGATCTCCACGTGGTGCCCGACCCGGGCGCGCTCTTCCGCGGCGAGCAGCGTCCGCACGCCGTCCACCAGCACCCGGTCGCTGCGCAGACCCCGATGGCTTGCCGCGTCTACCACGGCCGAGACCCCCTCCAGGGCCTCGTCCAACCCCGCGCCGGTCACCAGATCCACCGGGTGATGCACCGTCCCCGCCACCGGAACCCGCGGTGCGGACCGGGTCAGCACCCGGACCGCGTGCCCCCTGGCCGCCAGATCCCGCACCACCGCCGACCCGAGCGTCCCCGTCCCGCCGACCACCGCTACCTGCATGTCGTTCCCCTCTCCGAGCTGCTCCCCAGGACGCTAGGTTCGTTTCACCTGCCCCTCAACATGATTGATCACTCCCTGTCCGATTCCCCACATTCCCCCGCACCCGCGCGCGGCGCTGGTTGGATGCGGCCGGTGCGCCCCGAGCCGAGGGCGGCGGAGCCGCGGAGGTCGCACGGCGGGGCTGCTGTGTGCAGCACCGGCGGACGGCGTGACTCGCTGACGGCGTGACCGGCCCACGGAGTGAATGCCGGGTCAGGCGAATACGGGGCGCACGCCGAGCGTCGTACCCGTGCCTCCAAGTGCGCGCTGACGTACACCAAGGTGGTCGCCGAACGCTCTCCAGAACGCGTCCCGAGCCGGGAACGTGAGCCTCCACGCCGCAGCTCGGGACTGCGAGCCGGGGTTGTGGAACTCGAGCCCCGAGCTCGCGGCGCGGGCCGCTCAGATACGGGCGCCTTTCACGCGATTGCATGCGCGGCACAGGATTTGAAGGTTCTGGGCGCTGGTCGCGCCGCCGCGGCTGAGCGGGATGATGTGGTCGAACTCCAGGTAGTGGCTGTCGCCGCATTCGACGCATTTGCCGCCGTCGCGCTGCCAGACCTGGGCCTTGACCTCCTGCGGGATGGTGCGGGTGTCGAGCCGGCCGGGGGTCAGGGCCAGGCGTTTCGCCACGCGCAGCGCGCCCTCCAGGGTGGCGGCCACGTGGTGCGGGTCGGCGACCTCGAAGACCGCGCCGCCGCGCGCGGAGGTGGCGGCCACGACCACCGTGCCGACCTCGGCCGTCACCGAAACCACTCGGGACCACAGCATTTCGGTTCCGGTGTCGGCGCCGGTGAACCGCAACTTCTTGTTGCTGCACAGCAACCGGCCCTCGGTGTGCTTCGGGCCCCGGGCGAGCTGGCGGATATGGATCGCGGGGACGTTCAGATGCAGCTGTTCGGCCGGATCCAGATGCAGGCCGTTGGCGCTGAGGGTGGGCAGTTCGCCGTCGCGCAGGCGGGTGAGCGTGCGCACGCGCTGCATGCGGCGGCGCAGATCCTCGATCAGCGGGCCGTGCAACGCCAGCGTGGCCACCGTGTCGTCGAAATCGTCCATCTCGGCCTGATCGACGCGGCCGTCGGCGAACGCGAAGGCCACCAGGCGCTCCACGTGATCGTGGGCCTGGGGGCGCAGCAGCGTCAGGGCCTGCGCGCGATCGATGCGCTGGTAGCGCAGGGCCGTCCACAGCGCGTCCCAATCGTCGCCGTGCGGGCCCACGGTGCGCAGGGCGCGTTCGGCGCGGCCGCGCCAGCCGGACAGGTACTGCTCGATCTCGGTCGCGCACTCCCGGCAGGGCGCGGGCGCGCCGAAGAAGCGGCGGCGGCGCGGACGGCCGCAGCGCGCGCAGTGCTTGGCGTCGGCGGGCGGGCGCGGGCGGGTGGCATCGGTCCACTCCGAGCCGTTCCACCAGCGCAGGTGGGCGGGGGTGTCCGGGTGCGGATGCCAGTCGGCGCGTTCGGGATTCGGCGGGCGCACCGGCGGGACGAGTGGTGTCTCGCGTTCGAGGGAGAAGCCGCGCCGGGGGACCGTGGGCAGGGGGGTCGGCTGCCGCACGGCCGTTGCCGATCCGGTTCCGGGGCGCTGGGCGCTGCCCGCTGATTGCGCCGCAGGGGCGGGCGAGGTCGCGCTCGCCGCTGCGGCGCCGAAGGGCTGGGCCGCGTCGGCTCGCCGGGCGTCGGTTGTCCCGGTAGACCCACCCGGCTGCGTCGCCGCGGATCGCTGTGCGGAGCCCGCTCGCGTCGCCCGGTCGCCGTTCGCCGGGCCGGGGGTGACCGGCCCCGGTGTCGCCGGATCATCCACTCGCACACCGAATTCGGCGACGAGACCGGCCAAGCCGACCGACCAGCCCTGTCCGACGGCGCGGAACCGCCACGCGCCCTCGCGGCGGTAGAACTCGCCGAACATCATGGCGCGCACGGACTCCGCGTCGTTGATCTCGAACCACGTGGCCGGGCGGTTGTGGTCGAAGACGGTGAGAATCAGTCCGGGGATATCGCCGAACGAGGCGCCGTCCACCGAGCCGGTGAGCACGATCCGATCCACCTCGGATTCCGTGCGGGGCAGCGAGACCGACAGTCGTGCGGTGCCCGGCGCGGGCTCCTGATCCAGGGTGACCGCCTGCGACAGGTGTCTCGGCGCGTTGAAGAAGACGAAATCGCGATCCGAGCGCACCTGCCCGTCCTCGGCGAGCAGTAAGGCGTGCGCATCCACCTCATGATCGGATTGCCACGAAAGGACAACCGTCAGAAGCGATGTCGGAACCGGCGCATGGCCACCCTTGGTCAGTTTCATCGACCACGAACTATGCCATGCGACTACGACAGGAAATCCGCCCGGGAAAACGCCCGGTCGGGAACCTGATCCCTTTTCGCCCCAACCTGCGGCACAGTGGAGATATGACCGATCCCAAGGGGTCCGCTCGCAAGCCCCAGCCCCCGCGGCCCAGATCCGGCACTCCCCGCGTTCCCAACCCCGCGGACATCCTCGCCGCCGCCCAGGCCGCGGTCGAGGCGGCCCAGGCCGCCGCGGGCCAGGCCCTGGACTCGGCCCAGGTCACGGCCACCTCGGCCTTCGACACCGCCGTCCGCCTGCCCCCGGCCTCGATCCAGCTGGCCGCCCAGCTCCCCGACCTCATCGAGAATCTCACCGTCGCGGTCAACCGCCTGAACTCCACGATCGACCGCCTGGACCGCACCCTGGCCCTGGCCGAACCGGCGTTCGTGGCCTACGACAAGCTCCTGATCCGTCTGGAGTCGCTGACCGCCCTGGGCGAACAGGCACTGACCCGCCTCGACAAGCTCCCCGGGGTCTCCCTCCTGACCCGCCTCACCGGTCGCGACAACACCCCGCCGCCCCCATCCGAACCACCCCCGCGCGCCCGCCGCACGTAGGCCGCCACACGGCGATGATCCACGTCGCCGCCCCGGCGGGACCGGTACCGCTGATCGGCCGAGACCGCACGGGTGGGCGCAACACCGCCCATGAGAAAAGGCAGCGGCGCAACGGCCTTGAACGAGGGGGCTTCACTGTGGGCGCGGCACAGGCGCGCGAGAGCGCACCCACGGTTGGTCCGCCGTGGGTGCGCGACCGAGATCCGTGCCGCCCGGTTGGGCCGGTCGGTGATGCCATCGGGGTAGGTCCGGCCGGACAGAACGCGCAGGCCCGCCGGAAATTCGCGGCGCTGCTCGTCGGTCGCGCCGTGTTTCGCGGAGACCGGGCGCCGTCCTGGCGATCCGGGACGTCCCGGGTGCTTCGGCGACCGATCAGGCCGACGGGAGGGGCGCGGCCGGGGGGACGCCGAGGTGGGGGAGGGCGCGCAGGGCCGCGGCTGCCTTCCAGAGCATTTCCTGGTATTCGGCCTCGGGGTCGGAGTCCAGGACCACCGCGCCGCCCGCACCCACGCGCCAGCGGCCGTCGTGGCGGACCGCGGTGCGGATCACGATGTTCAGATCGGCGGTGCCGCCGAGGCCGAGGAAGCCGATGGTGCCGGAGTAGATCCCGCGCGCCTCGGTCTCCAGGGCGTCGATGATCTCCATGGTGCGGAGTTTGGGAGCGCCGGTCATGGAGCCGCCGGGGAAGCAGGCGCGCAGGCAGTCGACGACGTCGACGTCGGGGCGCAGGCGGCCGCGCACGGTCGAGACCAGTTGGTGCAGCGTCGTATACGTTTCGACGGCCATGAGATGCGGGACGTGGACCGAGCCGACCTCGCAGACGCGGCCCAGATCGTTGCGGAGCAGATCCACGATCATGAGATTCTCGGCGCGGGTCTTGGGATCGCGGGCCAGATCGGCGGCCCGCCGGGCGTCCTGCGCGGCGGTTTCCCCGCGCGGCGCGGTGCCCTTGATGGGCTTGCTCTCCACGGTCCGCGTCCGGTCGATCTTGAGGAACCGTTCCGGCGACGAACAGGCCACTTCCAGCTCGCCGAAACGCAGGAAGGCCGCGTAGGGCGCGGGATTGCAGCGGCGCAGGGTGCGATAGACGCTCAGGCCGTCGCTGTTCGCGGGCAGGTACGCGCTGTCGGTGATGCAGATTTCGTACGACTCGCCCGCCAGCAACTGCCGTCTGGACTCCCGCACATCGGCCAGATAGCGGTCCCGGCCGCGCGTCAGCAGCGGGGCGACCGTGGCCTCGTCGGCGCGCAGCTCCAATTCCGGAGGGTTCTCCCACGTCCGCAGGGTTGCGACGGCGGCGCGCGTGGCCGATAGCCACTCCTGCGCGGCGGCAACGTCATTCGGATCGGACAGGGCCAGCAGATACGTGCGGCCCGCCTCGTGATCGACCACGATGAGCCGATCGGCGAAGAGCCACTGCGCATCCGGGGTGTCCGCCCGATATGCCGCCGCCGCACCGCAGTCGGCCTTCATCTCGTAGCCCAGGTAGCCGACGTAGCCGCCGACGAAATCGAATGGCACCGCCGGGAATTGGATCTGCCGCCGCTTCAGCTCGCCGGATAGGTAGTCCAGCACGCCGCCCGGCACCGTCCGCAGCCCCGCCGCCGACTCGATCTCGACGTGGCCCGCGCCGACCCGGTAGCGCACCAGCTCGGCCAGCGGGCCCGAACCGTCGCCCAGGAAGGAGAACCGGTCCAGCCCCGGCTCGACGTGCTCGCTGTCCAGCCAGAACGCGCCGGGCGAATCGCGATACAGCTCCTCGAACACCGCCTCGGCGTCCACGGCCCGCTCGATCACATCCTGCAGCACGCGGTAGACGATCGGCTCGCCGTCGCCGTGCGCTGATGAAACGCGCTGCTGCGGAACGGAATTCACCTCGGCAGGCCGCCGCGTTCGCCGGCTCGACCGCTGGTGCTCGCGGGTCAGCTCCGCGAAATTGCGCAGCAGGGCCGCGCCGAACTCGCTGGCGACGGATTCGGGATGGAACTGCACGCCCCACTGCGGGCGGGTGCGATGCCGGACGCCCATGACGACACCGTCCGCGGCGGTCGCGGTCACCTCCAGCGCGTCCGGCAGCGGCCGGGCCGCGCACAGCGAGTGATACCGGACCGCCGTGAAATCCTGTGGCACACCGGCGAACAGGCCCAGTCCGTCATGGGTGATGCGATCGGGATAACCGTGCCGGGCGCGGGGAGCGGGCACCACCGCGCCGCCGGCCGCGAGCACCAGGCCCTGGTGGCCCAGGCACACCCCGAGCAACGGCAGTTCCGACTTCGCGACGAGCGCGGCCGAGATGCCGAAATCGCGCGGAACATCGGGCCGTCCGGGGCCGGGGGAGATGACAACGTTGTCGAAGGAGTCCAGATTCAGTGCGGCGATGTCCCGCACCTCGTCGTTGCGCACGACCACGGGTTCGACCCCGTTCACCTCACTGATCAGCTGATACAGGTTGTAGGTGAACGAGTCGTAGTTGTCGATCAGCAGCGTGCGCATTTGATCGGTCACCTTACGCCACGCCCGCCCGCGCACCCGGCTCCGACCTGCGCGAACGAGTCGGCCGCCACTAGTGCTGGCGGGTGCCTTCAGTTTCTATGGACAGCTGCGGCACAATGTGGGACATGTCTGAAGTGCAGCCGGTCGACGTGGATCGCGACCTCGTGGATTTCGAGGTCGTCGGTAAGTGGATGGATGAGCAGGGCCTCACAGGTGGCGAATTCGAGGATGTGACCCCGCTCGGCGGCGGCACCCAGAACATCATGCTGCGCTTCACCCGCGGCGGGCGCGACTACGTGCTGCGGCGCGGGCCCAAGCATCTGCGGTCCGCCAGCAACACCGTGATCCGCCGGGAATCGCGCATTCTCGGCGCACTCGACGGCACCGGCACCCGCGCGCCCAAGGTGATCGCCGCGCAGGACGACGAGGCGCTCATCGGCGCCGCTTTCTACCTCATGGAACCGATCACCGGCTTCAACCCGCAGAACGAACTCCCCCCGCTGCACGCCGGCGATGCCGAGATCCGGCGGCAGATGGGACTGTCCGCGGTGGAGGCCATCGCGCGGCTCGGCTCGCTCGATCACGAAGCGCTCGGGCTCGCCGATTACGGTAAGCCCGAAGGCTTCCTGGAACGGCAGGTGCCGCGCTGGCTCAAGGAACTCGAGTCCTACAGCGTCAACGAGGGCTACCCCGGGCCGGAGATTCCGGGCCTGGAACTCGTCGGGGAGTGGCTGGACCGCAACCGGCCCACGCACTGGCGGCCCGGCATCCTGCACGGCGACTGCCACCTCGCGAACATGATGTTCTCCTTCGACGGCCCGCAGGTCGCGGCGATGGTCGACTGGGAGATGTCCACCATCGGCGACCCGCTGCTCGATCTGGGCTGGCAGATCGCCACCCGCCCCGAGCCCGGCACCACCGGCGCGGCGCTCATCGGCAGCCTCGGAGCGGCCGGCGGACTGCCCACCGCGCAGGAAATGATCGCGCACTACGGCGAATTCTCCGATCGCGACCTGAGTCATGTCACCTGGTACACCGTGCTGGCCTGCTTCAAGCTCGGCATCGTGCTCGAGGGAACGCACGCGCGGGCGTGTGCGGGCAAGGCGTCCAAGCAGGTCGGCGACTTCCTGCACGCCATCACCCTCGAGCTGTTCGGCAAGGCGCATCAGCTGATGGAGTGAGGGGTGAGCCGTCCGTGGTCACGGCCGCGGGCGGTGTCACGATCTTGGCGCGACATGGCTGAATATTGGTGGACGATCAAATAGTGCCAGATTAGATTGATGGCATGCCGATCGTTCCCGATGCCAAAGACTGGACCTGGGTCCTCGAACGCACCTGCGCCGAATGCGGTTTCGACCCCGAGGTCATCGCCTTCGCTGCCGTGCCGGCGCTGGTGCGCACCAGCGCCGAGCGGCTCGCGATCGCCCTCGGGCGCCCGGACGCGACCGCGCGGCCCGATGATTCGACCTGGTCCGCCCTCGAATACGCCGCGCACGTACGTGATGTGTGCCGGATCTTCGAACACCGCCTCGACATCACCCGGACGGGTTCGGCCCGGCCCGGGCCGGACATCGGCGGCTACGACCCGGCGGTGACCGTGGACGCGGGGATCCCCATGTTCGCCAACTGGGATCAGGACGCCACGGCGCTGGCGGAGAACTACGGGGCGCAGCGGCCGGGCACGGTGGCGGGCGAACTGCGGACCGCCGCCGAAAACGCCTCTCACGCTTACGGATCCGTCGCCGTCGGTGAGCTGGACCGGGTGGCTCGGCGCAGCAACGGGTCGCAGTTCACCGTCGAGACGCTCGCGCGGTACTTCGCGCACGATCTGGTGCATCACGTGTACGACGTGGAAAAGGTTGGCGCCGAACCGGTTCGGTGAGGCTAGGCCGCCGGTTCCTGCTGGGTGGTGCAGTGGATGCCGCCACCGCCCGCGGCGATGCCGTCGATATTGATCTGCACGATCTGCCGGTCCGGATACAGCCGGGCCAGGGTGGCGCGGGCGGCCTCGTCGGCCTCGGCATCACCGAATTCCGGGGCGATGACCGCACCGTTGCACACGTAGTAGTTGATGTAGCCCGCCGCGAAATCGTCGTTGGCGAATTCCTCGCGAACATCGACGGGGCCCTCGAGCACCTCGACCTGGAGCGTGTTGCCGTGCACGTCGGTAGCCGCGCGCAGGATGTCGAGATGCTTGCGGGTCACCGCGTAGTCGAAGGAATCCGGGTCGTTGTCCAGCCCGGCGACCACCACGCCCGGACGGACGAAACGGGCATAGAAATCGGTGTGCCCGTCGGTGATGTCGCGGCCCGCGATACCGGGTAGCCAGATCACCTTCTCGATGCCGAGCAGCCGATACAGCTCCTCCTCGACATCGGCCTTCTTCCAGCCCGGATTGCGATTGCTGTTCAGCACACAGCTTTCGGTGATGATGGCGGTGCCCTCACCGTCGACCTCCAGGCCGCCGCCCTCCAGCACCAGGTCGGTGTGCAGGAGTTCCACCCCGGCGCGGGCGGCGACGATCGAGGCGACCTCGGCGTCGTTGTCGTAATCCTGCTTCTCGCCCCAGCCGTTGAAGTTGAAGTCGACCGCGGCGCGGCCGGCGCCGACGACGAAGACCGGGCCGGTGTCGCGCATCCAGAGATCGTCGATCGCGGCCTCGATCAGCTCGACATCCGGTCCGGCCAGATCGCGGGCCACGGCCATGTCGTCCGGCCGGACCAGCATCGACACCGGTTCGAAGCGGGCGATGGCCCGGGCGATCGCGCCCAGCGCGCGTTGGGTCTCGGGCACCAGCTCCGCGCCCCAGATGCCCGCGCTCGCACCGAACGCCATCCAGGTGCGCCGGTGCGGATCGCCCTCCTCGGGCATCAGCCAGGCGCGGTCGTCGTCCCGGTCGCCCGGCTGCCCGCTCGGCGTTCCCTCCGAGTCGTCGGTGCCGCACGCCGCCAGCAGCGCACCGCCCAGAACAACCGTGCAGGCCTGCATGAACCGACGTCGTCGCATAGCGAAGCTCCTTGTTTCGCGGGCTCCCCGAATATAGCCAGAAAACCCTTGGCAACCACGAACATAATCCTGACTGAAAATTCAGTCAAGGACTGTGGTGGTCGTTACCCTCCATGGCGGGTGCGCCGCCTCGATCCGGCCGAACCGGGCCGGAGTTCGGCGCCCGGCGAATTGGTGACCGTGCGGCGGTATCTGGCCGCCGCCACCGAACCCGACTACCGCCCGGCCGTCGAACGGCTGGCGGTCCTGCGTGCGGCCTCGCGGCGCGCATCGCCGCCTCGTACCTCGCGCCGACGGTGCGCTGGTGCGCGGGTGCGCTGGTGCGCGGCCAAGTAACGGAGCGGCCGGCTAGTTCGGCGATGCGCGCACGGCACGGTGGCCAGGGCGTCGCAGGTTCGCTTCCGGCGGGCGGCTGCGGACCAGCTCGGCTCGGCTGGTGCGCCGGCCTGATGCCGGGCAGTGTGCCCGCGTGTGCGGGCGTGGAAACGACTGTGCCCCGCCGGAACTCGGCGGGGCACAGGGGGCTCGGGGCCGGTGTGCCGCCGTCAGGTGCAGCGCAGCAGCGCCGTGCGGAGGTTGCGGCCGCGAACATCGTCCAGGACCGCCATACCCAGGCGATTCATGGTGTAGCCGAAGCCGAGACCCGTTGCGGGGTCGGCGAATCCGAAGGAGCCGCCGTAGCCGGTGGTGCCGTAGGCGCGCTTGTCGGTGCCGAACCGGAAGCTGCCGCGCGACTTCCGGAAGCCCAGGTGGTAGCGGCTCGGGGTGAGCAGCACGAGGTCCTCGGCGGGCACGTCGTCGGCGGTGTCGGCGGCGGCCAGGCGGTTCAGCAGCTCACGGTCGATGGGGAGCTCGCCGGTGTCGCCCGCGGCCGCGCCGTAGACGCGGGCCAGCGCGCGGGCGGTGCCCACGCCGCCGGCGCCCGGGCTCTCCACGGACAGGTACTCGCGGCGCGAGGCTCGCGCGGGCGCCCCGACCTGCGGGCTGTTCAGGGCGCGGAAGGACAGGCCGCGCTTGGCGTAGAGCTGAATGCCGATGCGCACCGGCAGATCTCGCTCGAAGCGCAGGATGTCCAGACCCTCGGTCGCGGACAGCGCGGCCACCCGGTCGAGCGAGATCTCTTCCGGCATCCCGATGTAGAACTCCAGGCCCAGCGGCTTCGCGAAGTCCTCGGCGAGCACGCGGCCCAGGGTGCGCCCGGCCGGATCCACCCGGCGCAGCAACTCGCCCTGGTACAGACCGGCGGTGATCGGGTGGTAGCCGTGCCGGGTTCCGGGCCGCCACAGGGGTTTCTGCTCGGCGAGAGTCACCGCGAGCGCGTCCAGGTCGGCCATGTCGCTCAGGCGCACCGGCTTGTCGAGCGCGGCCAGCCCGGCCTGATGATCCAGCAGCTGCCGGACGGTGATCGACTCCTTGCCGTGCGCGGCGAACTCCGGCCAGTACTTCGCCACCGGCGCTTCGTAGTCCAGCAGGCCGCGCGAGACCGCCGAGGCGATCACGAACGCCGTCACGCCCTTGGTGGAGGACCAGACCGGGGTCATGGTGTCGCGCGCCCACGCCTTGGTGCGCTTGCGATCCCGATACCCCGCCCAGAGGTCGACCACCGGCCGATCCCCGGCGTAGACGGCCACGGCCGCACCGATCTCACCGTGCTGCTCGAAATTGCGCCGGAACGCATCGGCAACCGGCCCGAACCCGCTGTCCACCTCGCCGTGGACGGTGACCTGCTCACTCATGGTGAAACCGATCGTAGCGGTGCCCGCGATGCGAGGTTCGTCGGTCGGATCCGGCGCCTCGGTTCCGAGAGTGATCGGCCGCCGGCCTCGACGGCTGTTCAGCGGGTGGCAGTGGCCGGCAGGTCGAGTTCGTGGCGGGTCAGGAAATCGAGGATGGTGGCGTGCCAGGCGTCGGGGTGCTCGAGCATCAGGACGTGGCCGGCGGGGATCTCCGTGTACTCCGCGCCGGGGATCCGGGCGGCCAGATCGCGGGAGTTGGCGGGGTCGACGAGTAGGTCCTCGGTGGCGGCGATGACCAGGGTCGGAACGGACAGGGCGGGGAGATCGGCGGTGACGTCGGCGGCGGCGACCAGGGCCGCCTGGGCCACCACCCCGCCGGGGATGTCGGTCGTGGCCTGGTCGATTATGTCGGTGATCTGTTGCGGGGCAAGTGCATTGGTGAACTCGGCGCTGAAGCCCGCCAGCAGGATCACGCGTGCGAAGGAGCCGGCGTCGCCCGCGGCGATCGTGCGCTGCCAGAGTTCGGCCGTCGCGCGGGCCCGGTGGTCGGCTCTGGCGAAGCCCGCGGCGAGGATCAACGCCCGGACCCGGCCGGGATGCCGGGTCGCCGCGCGGATCGCGACCGCCGACCCCAGGGAGTAGCCGATGAGGGTGAAGTCGTCCGCGCCCGAGTCGACGGCGGTGTCGACGAGCGCGTCGGCCAGGGCGTCGAGATCCAGGGGTGTGTCGTCGGCCGGATAGTCCGAGCCGATCACGGTGTGACGCTCGCGCAGCAGGGGGATCAGCGAGCCGAAGTTGGCGTCGACGCCGCCGCCCGCCCCGTGGGCGAGCACGATCGCGGGGCCGGATCCGGATACGACGGTGGAGAGCGAAATGTTCGTCATGGCACGGACGTTAGGCATTGACATGGATGTGAAGGTCAACCCCGAACGCGGGAGGTCACAGTGCTGATCGGCGAACTCGCGCGCCGGACCGGCGTCCCCGCCCGGCTGCTGCGCTACTACGAGGAACAGGCGCTGCTCACCGCCCACCGCGACCCCAACGGCTACCGCACCTACGCGCCCGACGCCCCCGCTCGCGTAGCCCGCATCCGCGAACTACTCGACGCGGGCCTGCCCACCCGCGACATCCGCGCCCTGCTGCCCTGCGTGACCGACACCGGGTTCGAGCACTGCGACCACTCGCGAAAAGTCCTGCACGACGGCCTCACCCGCCTCGACACCCGGATAGCCGACCTGACCCACCGCCGCAATCTCCTCGCCGGGCACCGGGATCAGGCGACCGCCGCCTCCGAGTAAACCGCCGGCGACGGCTCCGCCACGTCGCACATCGACCATGCCCACGCCCGCCCGGGCACCGCGGCACCCCGCCGTCACCTTGATCGCCGCCTCGGCCTGCTCCCGCGACTGCACGTTCACCAGCCGCATGTGCACCTCTCGCCGGATTCTGCGCGCTCGATAATTGCTGGGCAACGGGTTTCGGGGGTCGGACACGGGGTGTGGGGGCGGAGCGTGGGTGGATCAGCCGGTAGCGTTGGTTCGTGCCTGAACTAGCCCGGATCGCCGGTTCGTTGCTGCGAACCAAGCCCGTCGAACAGCTCGCCTCCGACGGCGAGCACACCGCCTTGCGGCGGAGTATGGGGCTGGTGCCGCTGATCTCGCTGTCGGTGGGCGCGACGCTGGGGACCGGGATCTTCGTGGTGCTGGGGGAGGCCGCGCCGCTGGCGGGGCCGGCGGTGGTCATCTCGTTCGCGATCGCGGCGCTGGCCGCGCTGTTCTCGGCGCTGTCCTACGCGGAACTGGCGGGGGCGGTGCCGGTTTCGGGGTCCGCGTACTCGTACACCTACGCCACGCTCGGGGAGATCATCGCGTGGGTGTGCGGCTGGTGCCTGCTGCTCGAATACGGGGTGTCGGTGGCGGCGGTGGCCGTCGGGTGGGGCGCGTACCTGAACGAATTCCTGGGATCGACCATCGGATGGCGCATTCCGGACGCGCTGTCCTCCGCGCCGAGCGAAGGCGGGATCATCAACCTGCCCGCGGCCGTGGTCGTGCTGATCGCGATGCTGGTGCTGCTGGACGGGATTCGAGAGAGCGCGCGGGTCACGACCGTCACCACGCTGATCAAGGTCGCGGTGCTCGTGTTCTTCGTGGTCGTCGCGGTGACCGCCTTCGACTCCGGCAACCTGCACCCCTTCGCCCCGGCCGGGGTCGCCGGCATCGGCGCGGCCGCCTCCATGGTGTTCTTCTCCTTCATCGGCTTCGATGCAGCCTCCACCGCCGGTGAGGAAGCCAAGAATCCGCAACGTGACCTGCCGCGGGCGATCATCATCTCGCTCGGCATCGTGACCCTCATGTACGTGCTGGTCGCGCTGACCGCCGTCGCCGCGGTCGGGGTCGACGAGGTGAGCGGATCGGGCGCGTCGCTCGCCACCGTCCTGGAGACCGTGACGGGGAAGGGCTGGCCCGCAACCATTCTCGCCGCCGGCGCGGTGATCGCCATCGCGTCGGTGGTGCTCACCGTGCTCTACGGGCAGACCCGCATCCTGGTCGCCATGTCCCGCGACGGGCTCATGCCGCGGGTGTTCTCCCGCGTCGGCGTCAAACGGGTGCCGACCGTCAACACGCTCATCGTCGGCGGGGTGGTCGCGGTGCTGTCCGCGCTCGTGCCGCTCGGCGAGCTCGTGAACGCCACCAACATCGGCACCCTCGTCTCGTTCGGGCTGGTGAACATCGGCGTGCTGGTGCTGCGCCGCACCAAACCCGAACTGCCGCGCACCTTCCGGACGCTGGTGCCGCTGGTGCCCGCGCTCGGCGTGGTGATGTGCGTGTGGCTGCTCGCGCATCTGCCGGGCGTGACCTGGCTGGCGTTCCTGCTCTGGTCCTCGGTCGGGCTGCTCGTCTACTTCGGCTACGGCCGCCGCCGATCGCTGCTGAACAGGACCCAGCCGTCGGGCGGCGGCGATGACTCGTAGGCTCGACGGTGTGCGAGCGCTGGAGCAGATTCGAAATTGGCCGGTTCGGCACGCCGCGGCGGGCGTCGCGGTGCGCGGTAAGGGCGGGGTCGACGCCGAGGGGGAGACCGACCGCGTCTTCCGGCTCGCGTCGGTGACCAAACCCCTTGTCGCGTACGCGGTTCTGGTCGCGGTGGAGGAGGGCGCGGTCGAACTCGACCAGCCCGCCGGTCCGCCCGGATCCACCGTGCGGCATCTGCTCGCCCACACCTCGGGGCTGGCGTTCGACACCGACGAGGTGCTGGCCGAGCCCGGGGCCCGGCGCATCTATTCGAGCGCCGGATTCGAGGTGCTCGCCGATTTCGTCGCCGAGCAAACCGGAATCGCATTCGGCCGCTATGTGCACGAGGCGGTTTTCGAGCCGCTGGGAATGACATCGTCCGTGCTCGACGGCCCGGCGGGGCATGCCGCGCGCTCGTCGGTCACCGATCTCCTGCGATTCGCCGGTGAATTGCTGGACCCGGTTGTTCTCAGTCGAGAATTGCTCACCGAGGCCAGCACAGTGCAGTTCCCGGACCGCAATGGAATACTGCCCGGCTACGGGTCGCAGCGTCCCAACGATTGGGGGCTAGGGTTCGAAATTCGCGACGACAAGCTGCCGCATTGGACCGGCGGGTCCAACTCGCCGGAGACCTTCGGGCACTTCGGGCAAACCGGCACGTTTCTGTGGGTCGACCCGGAAGTCGGCATAGCGTGTCTCGCGCTGGCGGACGAAAATTTCGGTGACTGGGCGCGCGCGGCGTGGCCGACCCTCAGCGACGCCGTGATCGCGGAGTTTGCGTAGAACGCCGACACGGCCGATAAGTAACACACGCAACACCGGACACTCCAGTAAGCTCGGGCATCGCTGGCTCGATGGGTCGTTGGGGAAGACGTCCCCGTCGGAGCCGGAGGTGTTAGTGGTGCGCGGATCGAATCAGTTCGCCGACGCGACGTCTGGTGTCGTCTACATCCACTCGTCGCCGGCCGCGCTGTGCCCGCACATCGAATGGGCACTGACCTCGACCCTCAAGGCGCCCGCGAAACTGCGCTGGACAGCACAGCCCGCGGCGCCGGGAAATTTGCGCGCGACCACCGATTGGTACGGCCCGGTCGGTACCGGCGGACGGTTAGCCAGCGCATTGCGAGACTGGACCGTACTGTCCTTCGAAGTCACCGAGGACGCCAGCGAAGGCGTGGATGGCGAACGGTTCAGTTTTGTTCCCGGCCTCGGCCTCTGGAGCGGAGCGACCAGTGCGAATGGCGATGTCATGGTCGGGGAAATGCGCCTGCGCGCCATTGTCGAGCAGGCTCGCGACAATGGCCGGGGCTCGGCGAACGACATAGCCGCCGAGATCGATCGCGCCCTCGGCACGGCCTGGGACGACGCCCTCGAACCGTTCCGCTGGGCCGAAGAGGGCGCCGAGGTCACCTGGCTGCGTCGCGACGTGGGCTGATTCGCCGGTCGCCCGGCCCCGGGAGCTCCGCACCGATACCGTCGAACGTGCGTGTCGTGCACCGGAATCGCCCGGCGCGCGTCGAGAATCCGCTGGCGGGTATTCGGCAGATCGAGACAGGAGCTCACATGCGCACGGTCATCGGTTCATCGGCCATGGTGGTACTCGGCGCCGCCGCGCTGCTCGCGGCCGCGGGCTGTAGCGACGACTCGAAGTCCGAGTCCGCACCCGCCACCTCCGCCGCACAGCCTGCCCAGGACTCCCGGCCCGCCGCCCCCCTCGACCCGAAACTCCCGGTGGTGGACTGCGGCACCGGCCCGCTGGGCCTGGCGGTCGTCGCCTACACCCAGAAAGGCACGGAGTTCTGCGGCACGGCGCTGGCCGTCACCACGTCGTACACCGATGCCCGCAAGACCCAGGAGTCCGGCGACATCCCCGTCACCATCGAGAACGTGCGCTGGATCTGCGGTGAGCGCCAGGGGGATCCGAATCCCTTCCAGGAGTGCTCGAGCCAGAACGAGTCGGCGGACCGCATTCGGCTCCAATCCTGAACGTGTGGCGGCGGATCACCGCCCGGCGCGGCGCACCGCGACGAGATTGACGACCGCGAGCGCCACCAGGGTCACTCCGAAGATCGCAGGCGCGACCATGTAGTTGTCAATCGACACCGCGGCGGTGTTGGTATCGACAACCAGGCTCTGGGTGACCAGGAAGACCGTGAGCAGGGCGCCGCCCACCGCCCAGCCCAGCACGATCGCGCCGAAGATCCTGCGCGGCATCAGGAATGCGGCTGCGATCGGCACGACGGCGGCGAACAACGCGGCGGTGGTGAACTGCCAGGAATAGCCCGGGCTCAACGCCGCCCGCTCGTCGATCGGCGAATGCGCCAGCAGCAGCGCCGCCGAGCCCACCCCGCCCAGGATCGCGCCGGCGATCCCGAATCCGTCGCGCGGCGACCGGAACTCGATCTCTCGCCGCCATCCGGCCAACAGCGCGACCACCCCGGCGACGCCGCCCGCGACGATCAACGCCTGCCCGCCGACCAGCAGCTTGTATCCGGTCGCGACCTCGAGGTCCGAGCCGCTGCTCGCCATCCACCCGGGCAACGCGGCGAAGGCGATCACGCCCCACAATGCGGCCAGCCCGAATCCGGTCAGCAGCGCCGAACACACCTCCCGCCCGATCCGCCGGCCGAAGAGGACCTTCTGATCGCAGGCGAGCGCCCCCGTCACCACGGCCCCGAATCCGAGCGCGCGGACGTAGAAGTCGCCGTGGTTCAGCACGAGCCCGATGTCGTAGGGGTGCCCGTAACTTATGCCTTGATAGCTATAAATCGCGAAGGTCTCACCCCCGCTCCACAGCGCCAGTACCCCGCCGAGCAGAACCGCGATCCCCGCCACCCAATTGCAGATTCGGACAAACCTCTCCCGATTGGGAGTAGTTGGCACCGGCACGGCCGACTCGGCTGTGGCCGGGGCATTTCCGCCTGGCGCGCCGGGATGCCCGGGCATCGGTGTGCGGGCGGCGGAGTCGCTGCGGTCGGGTGGGTAGGGGAGGGTCTCGTCGTGTTCGGCGGTTGGGAGCGGGGTGGGGTCCGGCGCGGGTCGTGGGCCGGATTGTTCGGTGGATGCGGGGGATCCGGCGGTGGTGGGGCGGCGGATCCGGGTCGGGTGGGTGGCCTGGTTCAGGACCGCGCGGGCTGCGGTCGCAAGGTCGGTACAGGTGGGGTAGCGGTTGCGGGGGTCTTTCGCGAGGGCCGTGGCTATCACGTTGTTCAGGGCCGGGGGGAGGTCGGGGCGCAGGTCGGTGGGGCGCGGGGGTGGAGTGTGCATGTGGGCGGCGATCACGGGGGCCGGATCGCGGTGGGGGAAGGGCTTTCGGCCGGTGAGGATCTCGTAGAAGGTGCAGCCGAGGGAGTAGATGTCGGCGCGGTGGTCGGCCGGATCGCCGTTGAAGCGTTCGGGGGCCGTGTAGGCCAGGGTCGCCACCAGGTGGGTGACGGTGAGGGAGTCGTCGAACGCGCGGGCTATCCCGAAATCCGAGAGCACCGCGCGATCGGCGTCGTCATCGCTGCGATCGATGAGGATGTTCGCCGGTTTCACATCGCGGTGCAGGATGCCGTGCCGGTGCGCGTAGTCCAGGGCGCGGGCCGCGTCGGTGAGCAGGTGCACCGCGACCTCGGCCGGCACGTGCCCGCGCGCGGCGGCCATGAGATCGGCGGCGTCCCCGCCGTTGACGAACTTCATGCAGATCCACGGGTTCTCGTCGTCCGGGCCGCTGCGGTCGTAGATGGGCACGATGTGCGGATGCTCCAGCCGCGCCACCAGCGCGGCCTCGCGATCGAACCGCGCGCGCACGCCCGCGTCCCGGGCCGCGTCGTCGTTGAGGATCTTGAGCGCGATACGACGTTCGAGGCGCGGATGCCCGGCGAGATACACCCGGCCCATGCCGCCCACGCCCAGTTCGCGTTCGATCGTGTACCCGGCGAAGACCGCCCCCGGATCCAGCCGCATAGCGCCGCCTCCGCCGAAATTCCCTGTGCCAGCGAGAAAACCCTACGCCCCCGGCGCGTGCGGGGCAGGGGATCGGCTCGAGGCAGCCGCCGCACCGGCAGGCTCGGCGGACGGGCGGCGACCCCGAGGACGCGAACGACAGCGATGGCCGCTTCGTCCCGGCTCCACGCGGGCATCGGGATCGAGCGGCCGTGACCGCGTGTCGTAACCCGCGCGAACGACAGTGGGCGGCCTCCGAGGAGACCGCCCACCGCCGTGCCGTAAGTGCTTACAGCGGAATGTTCTTCAGGTGGCTCGGCCGCGACGGCGCGGCGGCCAGGGCCGCGGCGATGACCGACCGGGTCTTGGCCGGATCGATGATCTCGTCGACCACGCCGATGGCCACGGCCCGTTCCACACCGCCCGCGATCTGCTCGTGCTCGACGGTGAGACGCTCGATCAGCGCCTCGCGCTCGGCCTCGGGCGCGGCGGCGATGGCCTTCTTGTGCAGAATGCCGACCGCGGCCTTGGCGCCCATGACCGCGACCTCGGAGCCCGGCCAGGCATACACCGCGGTCGCGCCCAGCGAGCGGGCGTTCATCGCGATGTAGGCGCCGCCGTAGATCTTCCGGGTCACCAGGGTGACGCGCGGGACGCGGGCCTCGGCGAACGCGTGCAGCAGCTTCGCGCCGCGGCGCACCACGCCCTCCCACTCCATGCCGACACCGGGCAGATACCCCGGGACGTCGGTCAGGACCACCAGCGGAATGCCGAACGAGTTGCACAGGCGCACGAAACGCGCGGCCTTCTCGGCGCTCTCGGAGTTCAGGCAGCCGCCCATTCGAATCGGGTTGTTGGCCAGCACGCCGACGGTCCGCCCGCCGAGGCGGCCGAGGCCGGTGACGATGCTGCGGGCGTAACCGCCCTGCATCTCCTCGAAAGTGCTTTCGCCGTCCACGTTGTCGAGCAGTTCGTGCACGATCGGCTTGACGTCGTAGGCGCGCTTGGCCGACTCGGGCAGCATGGCCTTGAGGTCGACGTCGCCGTGCGCGGCGGCGGTGAGATCGAATTCGCCCTGTTCGGCGAACATCGAGACCAGGCGACGGCCTCGATGCATGGCATCGGCCTCGTCGTCGGCCACGATGTGGCAGACGCCGGACTTCTTGCCGTGGGTGACCGGCCCGCCCAGGGTCGCCATATCCACGTTCTCGCCGGTGACCGAGCGAACCACGTCGGGACCGGTGACGAAGATACGGCCTTCGGGGGCCATGATCACGATGTCGGTGAGTGCCGGACCGTACGCGGCGCCGCCGGCGGCGAAGCCGAGCACCACGGAGATCTGCGGGACGAGACCGGACGCGCGGACCATGGCCTCGAAGACCAATCCGACGGCGTGCAGGGCCTCGACACCCTCGGCGAGCCGGGCGCCGCCCGAATGCCAGATGCCGACAACAGGAGTCTTGGAGTCGATCGCGGTATCGATCGCGTCGACGATGTGCTTGCAGCCCTCCACGCCCATCGCGCCACCCATGACGGTGGCGTCGGAGCAGTAGGCGATGGTGCGCACGCCATCGACTTCGCCGATCGCGGCGAGCACACCCGACTTGTCACGGGGATGCAGCGGAAGAACGGTGCCGGGATCGAAGAATCGCTGCAACCGGCCCAGCGGGTCGCGGGGATCGGTCGCGGTATCAGCATGAGCGGGGGCCATTATGGTCATCGCAAACTCTCCTCTTGGTAAGGAAGTGCGGTCGCTGAGAGCGGCTGCGAAATGTCGAAGTCCCGGCGGGAAGTTTCTCGTGGGGAGCCCAGTGGGTGCGGGTTCCCCATCAGAAGTCCCCGCCGGGACCACTTGTCTTACGAACCGGCGCTGATCCGAGTCGTGTTACCGACTCGGAGATGCGTCAGTACCGGCCGAAGGCGAGCGCGACATTGTGCCCACCGAAACCGAAAGAGTTGTTGATCGCGTACTCGATGTCCTGACGACGAGCTTCGCCGTGCACGACATCCAGGTCGATCTCCGGATCCTGGTTCTCGAGGTTCAGCGTCGGGGGGACGATGCCGTCCCGAACGCTGAGCACCGTGAGCACCGACTCGAGGGCGCCGACGGCGCCGATCGAGTGGCCCAGGGCGGACTTGGGCGCGTAGACCGAGGCGTGCGAAACGCCTGCCTTGTGAATCGCGTTCTTCTCCGCGAGGTCACCGATGGGGGTGGCCGTCGCGTGAGCGTTGACGTGGGTGATGTCCTTGGGGGACAGACCCGCCGTCTGGATGGCCCGGGTCATCGCGCGACCCGCGCCGGTGCCCTCCGGATCCGGCGCCACCAGGTGGTAGCCGTCCGAAGTGATACCCGCGCCCATCAATCGGGCGTGGATGGTGGCGCCACGTGCCTTGGCGTGCTCCTCGGTCTCGAGGACCATGAGCGCGCCCGCTTCGCCGAAGACGAAGCCGTCGCGATCCTTGTCGAAGGGACGCGAGGCGCCCTTCGGATCGTCGTTGCGGGTGCTCATCGCACGCATCATCGAGAATGCCGCGATCGGCACCGCGTCGATGAAACCTTCGACGCCACCGGTGACGACCATGTCGGCGTCACCCATGGCGATCATCCGCCACGCGTTGGCGATGGCCTCCGAACCCGACGAGCACGCGGAGACGGGAGTGATCACTCCTGCCCGGGCCTTGAGTTCGAGACCGACGACAGCCGACGGACCGTTCGGCATGACCATCTGAACAGCCAGCGGCGAGATCTTGCGATAGCCGCCGTTCTTCAGCTTGTCGACCGAGTCGATGAGGGCGTCGCCGCCGCCGAGACCGGTTCCGATGGCGACACCCAGTCGCAGCGGGTCGATCTCCGGCGTGCCGGCGTTCTTCCACACCTCACGACCGAGGATCATCGCCAGCTGCTCGACATAGGCGAGCCGCCGGCATTCGACCCGGCTCAGCAGGGTGTCCGGCCGAACCTTCAAGTGACCACCGATACGGACCGGGAGGTCGTACTCGGTGATGAAGTCATCCTCGAGAACGTCGATGCCGCTCTCGCCGTTGAGGAGGCCCTTCCACGTCGCATCGACGTCACCGGCGATCGACGTGGTCGCCGCCATGCTGGTTACGACGATGTTGGGGAAGTTCCCGTTCAAGGTGGAAGGAGTGGTCACAGTTCGGTCCTACTCGCTTCCGAACTTGGCCTTGAGCTCGCTGGCCGCATCGGCGTTCTCGGCCTCGAGCTTCTGGATGTACGACACGGCGTCGCCGACGGTCTTCAGGCTGGCGAGATCCTCGTCGGGGATCTTCACGCCGTACTTGTCCTCGGTCTGAACGGCGATCTCGACCATCGAAAGGGAGTCGATGTCCAGGTCGTCGACGAAGGACTTCTCGATCGTGACCTCGGAGGGCTCGATACCGGTCACCTCTTCGATGATCTTGCCAAGCTCTTCGACGATCTGTTCCTGGGTCAAAGCGGCCACTGTGGTGGCTCCCTTCATATTCCTGATAGTTGGTCGGATTGTTTTTTTGTTGCTGCGGTCGTATTCGCGTCGTCGCCGTTGACGATGCGGACCGCGAGTCAAGCTAGTCGGTAGCTGTGAGCTCGACCAGCGCGGGGATGTCCGCGGGGGTCTTGAGCGCCAGATTCGGGGTGCCCTTGAGCTCCCGCTTGGCGATACCGACCAGGGTTCCCGCCGGCGGCAGCTCTGCCACCGCGGAAACGCCCGCCGCACGGACGGTTTCGGTGCACAGGTCCCACCGCACGGGGCGGGTGACCTGGGCAGCGAGCTTGTCGATCGCGTCCTGGCCCGAGGCGACCGGCTTGCCGTCGAAGTTCGACAGCAGCGTTCGCACCGGCTCGCCGGGAACGATCTTGGCAATGGCCGCGGCCACGGCGTCCTGGGCAGGAGCCATGAATGCGGTGTGGAAGGCGCCGGCGACCGGCAGAGCCCGGACCCGCGCCTTCTCCGGCGCACTGTCCGCGAGCTCGGCGAGCGCGTCCAGCCTACCGGCGGCCACGATCTGACCGACCGCGTTGCGGTTGGCCGGGATCAGGCCGAGTTCTTCGAGCCGGGCGAGCACGGCGGCTTCGTCACCACCGAGCACCGCGGACATTCCGGTCGGCTCGAGTGCGCAAGCCTTGGCCATCTCCGCGCCGCGGAGGGCGGCCAGTGCCACCGCGTCATCGGCGGAGATGACTCCGGCGACGGCAGCGGCGGCGAGTTCGCCGACCGAGTGTCCGGCGACGATGGTATCGCCGGGCAGCGAATCCTGGGGGATTTCCGCGAAAGCCAACAGGGCAGCCGCCACAACCAGGGGCTGAGTCACCGCGGTGTCGGTGATCTCCTCCGCGGTTGCGGTCGTGCCCAAGCGAAGCAGGTCCAGTCCCGAGGCCTTCGACCACAGTGCGATTCGATCAACCGCACCGGGCAGTTCGAGCCATGGGGTGAGCATGCCTGGTGTCTGAGAGCCCTGTCCGGGCGCGAACAACGCGATCACGCCTCTAAGAAAACACTGTGAGGCGGGTCTCCAGAGATGTCGGCGCGAATGAAGGTTTGCGAGCAGTTTTGTGGGGAGTCCACAAACGGCCACGTGGCTCGGCCGGATCGTCCGATTCCCGAATCGCGTTACACCCCATCCGCCGGGTCTGTGACGGGCGCTACATCTGAGGCTGAAGTGGGCGATTCGTTACGGGTTCGTGTCAGCCTGCCTATCGTGGAGGCGATTCGTAACACGTAGGCATCGCGCGGATTCATCGGATCCCGGCCCGTGATGTCGGCGATGCGCTTCAACCGATAGCGGACGGTGTTTGGATGAACGAACAGTTGCCGCGCACAAGTTTCGACGGCTCCGCCGCAGTCCAGATAGGCGTCCAAGGTGTTGGCCAGGTCGCTGGCGGCGGCCAACGGTAACACAAGATTCTCGTTGAGGGCGTTCACAGCCGCCCGATCCCCGAGCAGGGCCCGTTCGGGCAGGAGTTCGGAGGCGTGCACCGGGCGCGGCGCGCCCCGCCAGCCCACCACGGCCTCCATGCCCGCCATCGCTTCGACCGAGCTGATGTGGGCCGCGGACAGCGTGCGGGTGGTCGGGCCGATGACCACGGGGCCGTCGGAGAAGACCTCGGCGAGCAGGTCCGCCAGGAACGGCGAGGGATAGAGGGGATCGCCCAGATGGCCGCTGACGACCATCACCAGCCGGGCGCCCTGCACCACGGCCAGGGCCGCGCGATTGTGCCGGGCGGCGATGGCGTGCACCGCGCCCATGCTGTTGACCTGATCGCTGGGCGGGGTGCCCACCAGCACGGTGGCCGGGGCGGTCGCGTCCCAATTCAAAGTCGCTGCGCGCGAGAGCATTTCGGGGCCGGTATCGCCGCGTACGACGGCGTCCACGACCAGCGCCTCCAGCCGGGTGTCCCACGCGCCACGCGATTCGGCGGCGCTGGCGTACACCGAGGCGGCCGCGAATCCGAGCTCACGCCCGTATCGCAGCACGGCCTCGGTGAGCGCCACCAGCTGGCGGTCGTTGCGGGCGAGGGCGGGCAGCCACTGTTCGAAGAACTCCATGGCCACCCGCACCATGTCGACGGTCTGGCGCAGCGTCAGGCGCCGCGCCAGATCGTCCGGGATCACCTGGAAGGCGTCCAGGCTGAACCTGATGTCGCTCTCGGGATCCTGCAGCCACTCCAGGAAGTTCACCACCGCCGTCTGCACCAGCATCTGGACCCCGGCCCGTTGGGCGGCATCGAGATTGGCGAAGAACGGCAACCGATCCTGCATCGACGACACGGCCTCGGTGGAGAGCCGGCCCGAGAACTGCTTCACCCGTTTGAGCAGGGTGTCCGGCAGTGGATCCCGGGTTTGCCGATTCGGGGAGAGCGCGCCGGTCGGGAGGTAGACCTCGTGTTCGGAGGAGCCTTCGTTGATCCGGCGCGGCCTCGGCGGTTTACGTTCCACGGTGTTTATCGTGCGTTATGCGTCTCCGCCTTCGGTACCGGGTGCCGCCTTCGGCGCGGCGTTGACATCGTCGATGCGGTAGCGCGCGGCGGCCTCGACCAGCTTGGCCTGGTCGATCTTGCCCGATTTGGCCAATCCGGACAGGGCCGCCATCACGATCGACGCCGCGTCCACATTGAAGACCCGGCGTGCCGCGGGCCGCGTGTCGGAGAACCCGAAACCGTCGGTACCGAGGGAGATGAACTCGCCCGGAACCCACTGGCGGATCTGATCGGGCACCGCGCGCATCCAGTCCGAGGCGGCCACGAAGGGACCCTCGGCCTGCGAAAGCGCCTGTGTCACATAGGGCTGACCCGGATCGGTGTCCGGATGGCGCAGTCGCGCGATCTCCTTGGCCAGGGCTTCCTTGCGGAGTTCGCCCCAGGAGGTCACCGACCAGACATCGGCCTGCACACCCCACTCGTCGGCCAGCATCTGCTGTGCGCGCAGGCCGTCGGGCATGGTCACGCCCGCCACCAGAATCTGCGCGCGCAACGCGCCCTCGCCGCCGCGCTTGTAGAGATAGATGCCCTTGAGCAGCCCCTCCACATCCAGGTGCTCGGGCTCGGCCGGCTGGGACTGCGGCTCGTTGTAGAGGGTGATGTAGTAGAAGATGTCCTCGCCGCCGAACTCGTGATGCTCCGAGCGCGCCTCGGGATCGGTGCCCGGCAGGGCTTCCTGGTAACCGGTGATGCCGACGCCGCCGCCGTACATCCGGCGCAGGCCGTCCCGCACGATGTGGGCGAGCTCGAAGGCGAACGCCGGATCGTAGGGCACGCAGGCCGGATTGGTGGAGGCGAGCAGCAGCGAATGACCGTCGTTGTGCTGCAGGCCCTCACCGGTCAGCGTGGTTCGCCCGGCGGTTGCCCCGAGGACGAATCCGCGCGCCATCTGATCCGCTGCCGCCCAGAGACCGTCGCCGGTGCGCTGGAAGCCGAACATCGAATAGAAGATGTAGAGCGGGATCATCGGCTCGCCGTGGGTGGCGTAGGAGGTGCCCACCGCGGTGAACGACGCGGTCGATCCGGCCTCGTTGATGCCCTCGTGCAGGATCTGGCCGACCGAGGATTCTTTGTAGGCAAGCATCAAATCGGCGTCGACCGATGTGTACAACTGGCCGTTGCGGTTGTAGATCTTCAATGACGGGAACCACGAGTCCATACCGAAGGTGCGGGCCTCGTCGGGGATGATCGGCACGATGCGCTTGCCGATCTCCTTGTCGCGCAGCAGTTCCTTCATCAGGCGAACGAAGGCCATCGTGGTGGCCACGCTCTGCTTGCCCGAGCCCTTGCGGACGGTGCGGTACGCCTCGTCGCCGGGGAGTTGCAGAGGCTTTGCCGCGGTGCGCCTTTCGGGCAGGAAACCGCCCAGGTTCGCGCGCCGGCCCATCATGTACTGGATCTCCGGGGCGTCCATGCCGGGGTGGTAGTACGGGGGCAGGTACGGGTTCTTCTCGAGCTGCTCGTCGGTGATGGGGATGCGCTGCACGTCCCGGAAGGCCTTGAGGTCGTCCAGGGTCATCTTCTTCATCTGGTGCGTGGCGTTGCGGGCTTCGAAGTGCTTGCCCAGGCCGTAGCCCTTGATGGTCTTGGCGATGATGACGGTCGGCTGTCCCTTGTGCGCCATGGCCGCCGCGTAGGCCGCGTAGACCTTGCGGTAGTCGTGGCCGCCGCGCTTGAGGTTCCAGATGTCGCCGTCCGAGAGGCCCTTGACCAGTTCCTTGGTGCGCGGGTCGCGGCCGAAGAAGTGCTCGCGCACGTACGCGCCGTCGTTGGCCTTGTAGGTCTGGAAGTCGCCGTCGGGGGTGGTGTTCATCAGGTTAACCAGCGCGCCGTCGCGGTCGGCCTGCAGCAGGGCGTCCCATTCGCGGCCCCAGACGACCTTGATGACGTTCCAGCCGGCGCCGCGGAAGAACGCCTCGAGTTCCTGCACGATCTTGCCGTTGCCGCGGACGGGGCCGTCCAGGCGCTGCAGGTTGGCGTTGATGACGAAGGTGAGGTTGTCCAGGCCCTCGTTGGCGGCGACCTGAATGAGCCCGCGCGATTCGGGCTCGTCCATCTCGCCGTCGCCCAGGAACGCCCACACGTGCTGATCGGAGGTGTCCTTGAGGCCGCGATCGTGCAGGTAGTGGTTGAAGCGCGCCTGGTAGATCGCGTTCATCGGACCCAAACCCATGGAGACCGTGGGGAATTCCCAGAAGTCCGGCATGAGGCGCGGGTGCGGGTAGGACGACAGGCCCGCGCCGGGACCGCCGTGGGAGTACTCCTGGCGGAAGCCGTCGAGCTGATCCTCGCTCAGGCGGCCTTCGAGGAAGGCGCGCGCGTACACGCCGGGGGAGGCGTGGCCCTGGATGAAGATCTGGTCGCCGCCGCCCGCGTGGTCCTTGCCGCGGAAGAAGTGGTTGAAGCCCACCTCGTACAGCGCCGAGGAGGAGGCGTAGGTCGAAATGTGGCCGCCCACACCGATTCCCGGTCGCTGTGCGCGGTGCACCATGACCGCCGCGTTCCAGCGGATGTAGGCGCGGAAGCGGCGCTCTACCTCTTCGTCACCCGGAAACCAGGGTTCGTTCTCGGTGGGGATGGTGTTGACGTAGTCGGTGGAGGTGAGCGCCGGAATGGCGACGTGGCGTTCGCCGGCGCGCTCGAGCAGGCGCAGCATGAGGTAACGGGCGCGGCCGGGGCCTTCTCGCTTCAGCATTTCGTCGAAGGAGTCGAGCCATTCGCTGGTCTCTTCGGGATCGATGTCCGGAAGGTATGACGCCACCCCCTCGCGGATCACTCGGACCCGGCCCCCCGCCGGGGCTTTTCGTGCCGGGCCGTTTGTGGGACTCGACGAAGAAATCGGGTGCATCAGGTCGGTCAAGACGATTGCTCCTCGTACACAGGGATGAGACATCTGATAAGGCGTCATTACCCCGGGTTGTCGCTGGTGGGCGGCATACCCGTAACGATTGGTCCAGGGCGCACCTCACATCCTTGTGCATGGTGCGTCCCAGGTCATCATGTCAGTCGAGAATCGCGTACGGTTTCCAGGGAACCGGCCGAGGCAGGAACGGGGAGGACGATGAAGTTGCTGAACCCGCGGAGGTTCGGATTGGCCTGTGCCACAGCCACGGTCGGTCTGGGGCTGGTTTTGGCCGGTTGCGCCAATGAAATCGAGGGTACGCCGACGGTGAACGAGGCCGACGCGACCGCGTATCGGGCCGAGGCGGCGACGTCGTCGGCGGCCGCGAGCTCGTCGAAGAAGGCGGCGGCCGAGGCGAAGGCGACGGCCGACAACTGCACTCCGTTCCGCACCACGACCGGCACGGCTGTGGATCGCTACAACGATTTCGTCGACGCGCACGACGCCAACGCGGGGGACCAGACCGCGAAGCGCGACACCGCCGCCACCGCGCTGGAGGACGCCGCGCGGACCGTCGAGGCTCAGGTGAGTGCCTCGGGTGCGGACCTGCCCGCCGAGCTGGCGCAGAAGTTCACGGACTACGTGGCCGCCGCGCGCGGACTCGCCGCGGAAGTGAGCAAAATGTCCAGTACGGCGCTCGTGGGACCGCTCAACGACGCAAGTCGCAAGGTCAACGATGCTTTGAACGCCGTTCGGAGCGCCTGCCCGGCCCGGTGAGGCCGTGCCGTCCGGAGTCTCACATACGACATTTAGGGTGCGAATTCGGTCGATCAGCTTGCGCTGCGGCCCATAACCATGTTCGCTTGCATCTACCTATTGTCTGGAGTTGAGGAGGACGCCACCGTGGTCGCCGCGGCGGACGCGCAGAACTACGCTCAGAAGCTTGGCATTTCACACGGAATGGTGATTCAGGAACTGGGCTGGGACGACGATACCGACGACGACCTGCGGGCCGCCGTTGAAGAGGCCATCGGGTCGGAACTGCTCGACGAAGACACCGATGAGGTCGTCGACGCCGTGCTCTTGTGGTGGCGGGATGGTGACGGCGACCTGGTCGACGAGCTCCTCAATGTCATCACGCCGCTGGCCGATGACGGCATCGTCTGGGTCCTGACCCCCAAGACCGGGCATCCCGGCCATGTCGATCCGGCGGAGATCGCCGAATCGGCTCAGCCGGCCGGCCTGACCCAGACCTCGTCGATCAGCCTCGGTGATTGGTCCGGCAGCCGCCTGGTGCAGCCCAAGACGCCCTCGAAGCAGCGCTGAGCCGCTTCGCTAAGGTTTTCCGGTAGACGGCGCGCCACCTCGTGTGGC